>DASWBF010000417.1:0-13010 GCA_036390735.1 Mycobacterium sp.
CGATCACATGTCCCCCTCATTCAGCTGAGTAGCGATCCGCTCGTCGACCCTACGCCGGGTGGTTAGGACACGTCCGTGGCGGTGACTTTGTTGTTACGTGGGCAGGCTCCACCGCAGGTACAAGCGCGCTGAAGTCACGACTCCGGCATGCGCATCACCTGCTCAGCGACGCGATCCGCAGTTCTGCTCGTAGTCGTCCCCGGGCTTGCTAATCTGCAATTTCGTCTGCAACATCCGCCGCGCCGGCGCGCATGATCAGCCGGTAACGCAGTGAATTCTTCGTCGACTCCGGGGGTGTGGGCACGGCATCCATGATGCTCGAACCGATGCGCGGCGTGTCGCCAACGGGGGGCCGGACAACGGGCCACAAACGGTCTATGTCTATGTCGAGCCCTGATCAGATCGTCCTTAGCGTTGGGCAGCAGCGGCTGCTGTTGGCCCGGGCTCGCCGAGCCAGCGGTGAGCATCGCGATGTGCTGCGCGCCCGGATCGTGTTGGCCGCTGCAGACGGCGCGTCCAACGCCGCGATCGGCAGGACCCTGGGTGTTTGTGACGGCACCGTCCGAAAGTGGCGGCGCCGGTTCTGCCTGCATGGCCTGGACGGTCTTGCTGATCGCACCCGCACCGGTCGGTCGCGCCGCTTCCCGGCCACGGTGGTGGCCGAAGTGAAGGCGCTAGCTTGCGAGTTGCCCGCCGATGGCGATGTGCCGCTTGCCAAGTGGAGCTGTCCGGACCTGGCTATCGAGGCCGCGCAGCGCGGCATCGTCGAGTCGGTGTCGGCCTCCACGGTGCGTCGCTGGGCTAAGCGCTGACGCGCTCAAGCCGTGGCAGCATCGATCGTGGATCTTTCCGCGTGACCCGGACTTTTGCCGTCAAAGCAGCCCGCGTTCTTGACCTCTACGCGCGGATCTGGGACGGTGATACGTACTCAGCGGTCGGTCAGGAGCGTCATCGAGCCGGCTTCGTTGCGGGGTTCCCTGATCGAGGCGGTCGAGCGGAGGGATCCACCGGATCGACGGTGCCGTCGTCGTGGACGAGCACGCCGCCGTGGTGGGCCCGTAGCAGCCGGCGTCCCGCACTGGGGCCCGACAACAGAGCGGCCTTGGCCAGCGCCTCGGCCTCGAGTGCGGTCGGCGCGAGCGCGGTGGCTGCAATCAACCCGGTCCAGACAGGGGCTCCAGTAGCGGGGTCGATCAGGTGGTGGGCGAATTCACCGTCCGGACGCTGCCACAGTCGCGCATCGATGCCAGATGTCGCCACCCCGCCGGCGCGGACGCGGAACGTGTGCGCGATCGCGCCGGTCAACGGATGACGGACGCGCACCTCCCACGGCGCCCCGCTCCCGGCGGTCACACGCAGGTCGCCGCCACAGTCGACGGCACAGCGCCCATGATGCTCGAGCCGCGTGGCCAGGAGGTCGGCCGCCCATCCCTTCACCGACCCTGCGAGGTCCAGCTCGAGGCCGGGTGGCCGGCGAATCACGCCCGCACGATCGTCGACCTCAACCGCGCGCCACGCGGCGGCCGGGTGGGGCCGGGCCGGGCGCCGTGGCGGCGCTGCGCCGAGCGCTTGGTGCAGCGACGGAGGTCGGGTGTGCGCGCGGGACTCACCGTAGCCCGCGCGACGGAGCGCCCCGACCAGCGTCGGGTCGACAAGGCCGCCGGTCAGGGACGCCGCGCGCAACGCGGCCGACACCGCCGCGCGCAGCAACGGCGCCGCGGGAACACTCGCCCGCGGGTCCGCGTTCAGCCGTGACAGATCGCTGCGGGAGTCAAAGCGCGACAGCCGTCGGTCGATCTCGGCGAACACCGATGCCAGGTCGACCCCGCCGTCGCCATCGCGCACGACCCGGGCGACGGTGCCCATCGTCGGGAAGCAGTCGTCGAGCACGCGTCTCCTCGCGGCCGCGCGGTCACCCGTCCGGCGCGGCCTCGCCCGGGGAGCGCGAGGAGCGCGGAGCCATGTCCGCGCCGTAGGTCTGCTGCAGGTCCGCGATCTGCCCCGGACTCGACTGTGTCGTCAGCGGCGGCGGCGGCGGCGACGGCGGCGACGGCTGGTTCCGCGCCGACCGCCGGCGGCGGACAAACTCGCCCACACCGCCGGCCGCGGCGGCGGCAACGAGCGTCAGGCGCGCCGGCGAGATCATGGACACCAGCCTAAGGCCCGCCCGTTCCCCCGGCGAGCGTGACGGGCCGAATTTTCCCTGCGGCGAAGTACCCAGGTGGGAAACTACGTACGGGGCTCGGCATCTGCCACGGTTATCGACGGTCGCCGCAGCGCCAAGGCGGATCGTGCACGGTGCCAAGGCGCACCGGCAGCGGCAGCTTGTGGCGATCGGCTGACCCGGTTACGTGTCCGCGAGAGTCCACAGAACGCTAGCGGCACACCTCAGAAGACGAGAGTTTGGACGTGCTCATGCTGACCTGCTTCGTCCTCCCACTGAATACGGAGGTTGGCACGATCCGCAGTGCCCGAGTGCAGCAACAATGAGAACTCGACGCACGTTGAGCTGATCACGCACGGTCGCCAGGAGGTGTCGACGGGCATGCTCGACCAGTTCGTCAACACCCGAGTATTCGCGGTAGAGACCCCAGGACTTAGCTCGCGCCTTGAATGCCTGGACCGCCTCGAATTGCTCCGTGTCGATTGATCCGGGAACGACAGGTCGTGTAGGAAAGTTCTGTATTTACTCGCCTCCCCGCGATGCGCACGCCGACAACGGATTTCATACGTCAACGGGAGAGGTGGTCAGGGTGGAAGTAGTGCATCGGCGGTGTGCGGGTATCGACATTTCGAAGAAGGACGCGAAGGTGTGCGTCCGGGTTCAGGGCTCCGGGCGACGAGCGACAACGGCGACCGTGACGACCTGGGGTGCGATGAGCAACGAGATCCTGGCGTTGCGTGAGCACCTGGTCACCGAGAAGGTCACGTGCGTGGTGATGGAGTCGACGGGCGACTACTGGAAGCCGTTCTACTACCTACTCGAAGACGGGTTGAACGTGATGCTGGTCAACCCGCGCGACGCCCGCAACCGGCCGGGCCGGTAAACGGACGTCTCCGATGCTGCGTGGCTCGCCGACCTCGGCGCGCACGGGCTGTTGCGGGCCTCGCTGGTCCCGCCGCCACCGATCCGGCGGTTACGTGATCTGACCCGGGCGCGCACCGATCTGAACCGGGACCGCACTCGCCAGATCCACCGCCTGGAGAAGATCCTGCAGGACGCCGGGATCAAACTGTCCTCGGTCGCCACCGACATCATGGGGCAGTCGAGCCGGGCGATGCTGGACGCGCTGATCGAGGGCAAGGCCGATCCGGCGGCAATGGCCGATCTGGCGAAACGCCGGATGCGGTCGAAGATCCCGGCCCTGACCGAGGCGTTGACGGGGCGGTTCACGCCCGTCATCGGCGGCGAGCTGACAGCGGCGGAACGCCTCGCCGAGATCACCGGCCTCGGCCAGGTGTCCGCGCAGGTCATCATCGCCGAGATCGGACTGGACATGATGCGGTTTCCCACGGCCGGTCATCTGGTGTCGTGGGCGAATCTGTGCCCGCGCACCATCCAGTCCGGGCCGGTGCAGCGTGGCGGGAAGACCGGCAAGGGGAATCCGTATCTCAAGGGAGTGCTGGGTGAGGCGGCCGCTGTGGCTGCAGGACGGACACTTTCCTCGGAGAGCGCTATCGGCGCATCGTCAAGCGCCGGGGCAAGCTCAAAGCGCTCGTCGCTGTCGCCCGCTCGATCCTGGTCGTCGTCTGGAATCTGCTGGCCGATCCGACCGCGCGCTTCCATGATCTCGGCAGCGATTACCACACTCGCCGCATCGACATCGACTGCCGACTTCGCAACCACCTCGCCCAACTTGCGGCGCTCGGCTACCGCGTCACTCTCGAACCAGCCGCCTGACCGAACTGACCCAACCCAACGTCTGACGGAAGTCGTTCTCTGCAACCGCAGATCCAGCACGTAAAGCAGTCAGTGGTGCGCTGCTTCACCCGTTCTCGACATAAGCCAGGACAGCAAACGCCGTCAGCGCGCGTCAATGCGCCGAGTGCTGGGACGATGCAGGACGCATTCTTTGCTCCTTCATCCGGTGTCGGTGCGTAGCATCTGGGCGACGAGGAACGCCAGTTCCAGTGACTGCTGGGTGTTCAGTCTTGGGTCACAGACCGTTTCGTAGCGGCCGGCCAGATCGGTTTCCGAAATGTCCTGCGCCCCACCTAGACACTCGGTGACGTTTTCGCCGGTGATCTCGACGTGGATGCCGCCGGGATGGGTGCCTAGCGCGCGGTGCACCTCGAAGAAGCCCTGCACCTCGTCGACGATCCGGTCGAAGTGGCGGGTCTTGAACCCGGTGGACGACTCGTGGGTGTTGCCGTGCATCGGGTCGCACTGCCAGATCACCTGATGACCGGTGGCCTGCACCTTCTCGATGATCGGCGGCAGCAGGTCGCGAACCTTGTTGTTGCCCAGTCGGCTGACCAGCGTGAGGCGTCCCGGCTTGTTGTGCGGGTCCAGCCGCTCGACATACTCCACCGCCAGCTCCGGCGTCATCGTCGGCCCGATCTTCACACCGATCGGGTTCGCGATCACCTCCGCGAACGCGATATGAGCGCCGTCGAGCTGACGTGTACGCTCCCCGATCCACAGGTAATGCGCCGACAGGTCGTACAACGCTGGCTCGCCCGCCTCGGTCTCATCAAGGCGCAGCATCGCCCGCTCATAGTCGAGCACCAGCGCCTCGTGGCTGGCAAAGATCTCGGCGGTATGCAAATTGCGGTCCTCGACGCCGCACGCGCGCATGAAGCGCAGTGCACGGTCGATCTCGCTGGCCACCGCCTCATAGCGGGCGCCCGCCGGTGAGGTCCGGACGAACTCGCGGTTCCAGTCGTGCACCATACGCAGCGACGCCTGGCCCGATGACGTGAACGCCCTAACTAGGTTCATAGCTGCGCTGGCGTACGCGTAGGCGCGCACCATCCGCGACGCGTCGTGTTCGCGCGCGGCCGCGTCCGGGGCGAACGCGTTGATCATGTCGCCGCGGAAGGACTTCAGCCCCAGCGCGTCGATGTCCGACGACCGCGGTTTGGCGTACTGGCCCGCGATGCGGGCCACCTTGATCACCGGCACGCTGGCCCCGTAGGTCAGCACCACCGCCATCTGCAGCAGCGCGCGGATGTTGGTGCGGATGTGCGGCTCGGTGTTGCCGGCGAAGGTCTCGGCGCAGTCGCCGCCCTGCAGCAGAAACGCCTTGCCCTGGGCGACCTCGACCAACAGGTCGTTGAGACGGTCGACCTCCGACGGCACCGTCACCGGTGGCACGCTTTCCAGTACGGTGCGCATCGCTTCGGCCTGATCGGCCGGCCAGGTGGGCTGCTGGGCGGCCGGTTTGGCCAACGCGGCGTCCAGCCGCGCGCGCAGTTCCGCAGGCAGCGGCGGCAGTACAGGCAGCCTTTCGACTGGGACGTCGACGCGGTATCTCGACATCATGGCCATGGCCAACGGCAAGGTGCCGCTCGCACCCGCATGGTCCGGCGCGACCGCACTCCCGTTGTGTTCGGGCGCAGCAGTTGGCGACTCAGTGGCAGCTGACATGGCAGACCTCCCAGTGTGGATTTTTGGCCGATATCGAAATCTGTTGCAGCACTAGTCCATCGCGTGCTTCTGGTTGACCCAGCGCTCGAGCCGGGTCTGCAGGTCGTAAAACCACACACCGGCGAACGGTGTGCCCACTGCGAGACAGACCCCCATCAATGTGCTCATCTCGACCTCCTCATGCCAGTTCCGCCGAGGCTCTCTGACAAACCCATGCTCGCGGCGCGCGAGAAGGTCGATAGGGTAATCGACTACTCCACTGCCGGGACAAATACGAATCGGTTACTCAGCCCGACCGCTTGGGCAATGGCTCCGTCAGTTGACAGCTGTCCCGCGCGGTACTTGCGACCTGGGTACCTACGCGGGGAGCTCCCAGATATTCGAGTAGTCAACTACGCTGTCGACCCGGTCGGCCGAGGCAGACGGTGGTGAGGTGACCGATCAACTACGGACGAGCCTCCCGTCGCAGGAGCTGGATAACTTCGCGGCGTTGTGCCGGCACGGTGCGACAACTGCGGCTGATCGGGGGCGACCGGTACTGGTGAGTTGGACCGCCACCGTTCCACAACTCACTGTCGCCAACCAATTCCGGCGCCTTTCCACCGACAGTGGGCGCACATTTGTGTGGGCGTCGTCGTGGACCGGGCAACGTCGGCTTGCCGTGGGCAGCGCACTTGACGTGACCGGCCATGGGGTTGACAGGTTCGAGCAGGTGTCTTCTGCCTGGAGTCGACACCGCGATGGCGCACTCATCGGCGGGACCGGTCGGCAGCCTTCTCTGGTGGGCGGCTTCAGCTTCCAACATCGCGGCGGTCGCGATCTTCTGCCCGACGCCCTGATGTGGTTGCCGGCCGCTGAATTGATCGAAGTCCCGGGCTTGACGCCCGCACTGACACTGAACGCCTGGATCACGCCCGCGACGGACAGCTGCGCTGCCATGCGGCACGCCGAGAGTGCCGCCCTCGCCCTCACCACCAGCATTCCGGTCGGCGAGTCAGAACAGGCCCGGTTGATCTCGCTGCGGGAGACGCCATCGGAGTTCGAATGGAAGCTGCTCGTCCGCCGCGTCCTTCACGAGATCGCGGCGGGCGCCTTCGACAAGCTGGTTCTGGCTCGTCAGCTCGCCGTGGATTTCGACAGGCCCGTCACCGTTGCGCATGCGCTCGCGTCGTTGATCGACCACCACCGAGTCGGGGCGGTGTTCGGTGTCCAACATGGGGAGCAGTGGTTTGTCGGGCGGACCCCGGAATGCCTTCTGCACCTGGATGGCGGGCGTGCCTACACCCACGGATTGGCCGGATCGCTTCCGCGCGACCGGGACCCAGTCCGCGACGCGCAATTGAGCCACAACCTGCAAACTGACCCCAAGCTCGAGCGCGAGCATGCGATCGTCGCCGACTTCGTCCAGCGGACGCTGCAACGGCACTTCCGCGATGTCCGAACCGATACCGCGCACCCTGTCCTCAAACTCGCCGAGATTCAGCACCGACAAACAAGGATCAGCGCAGTCGACCCCAGGCTGGCGCCAGACCTGCTGCGGGTGGCGGCAACCCTGCACCCGACGCCCGCGGTCGGCGGCTTCCCGGCGGCGCCGGCGTCGCGGTGGCTGGCCGCACATGAACCGTTCAACCGAGGCTGGTATGCCGCACCGATCGGCTGGACCGGCGCTGACGGCGGCGGCGAGCTGGCGGTTGGCATCCGCTCGGCGATGATCAGCGGCACATCGGCTGTGTTGTATGCCGGGTGCGGCATCGTCGAGGGCTCCGATCCGGACGAGGAGTACAACGAGACCTGCGTGAAGATGCGTCAAATGCTCGAGGTCCTGGGGATCTCCGACCACGAGATGGCAGCCCGATGAACGCGGCGACGGCCCTGGCAGTGGTCCTGGCTGACGAATTTGCCCGGTGCGGCGTCACCAACATCGTCGTCGCGCCGGGCGCTCGGTCCGGCCCGCTGGCCCAGGCACTCTTTATCCAGGCCGCACAGTCGGGCCAGCGCCTGCACACCCGCTTCGACGAGCGGGCAGCCGGTTTCCTCGCGCTCGGATTGGCCAAACGCAGTCGACGTCCCGTGGTCGTCGTCTGCACGTCGGGGACCGCAACCGCCAATCTGCACCCGGCCGTGCTCGAAGCGAGTCACTCCCATCTGCCGCTAGTAGTCCTGACCGCGGACCGGCCACCGGAGATGCGCGGCACGGGGGCGAGCCAAACCACAGACCAGACAAAGCTTTTCGGCTCAGCCGTCAGACTGTACACCGAGGTCGGCACTCCTTGCCTCGAGCGAGAGAGCACTCCATCGGCCAACAGCTACTGGCGCTCGCTGGTGTGCCGCGCCGTCGCGTCCGCGGCGAGTGGACCCGTCCATCTGAACGTGCCGTTTCCTGAACCGCTCGATTTCACTCCCGCAGACGACGCGGACGTTCGCTTTCCGGGCAGGCCTGCGGGCAAACCGTGGATCGAGATTGAGCCCGCCGCCCCGCCGACGTTGTCGCGGTGCACGGTCACCGTAGCGGCGGCAGCGCGGGGCGTCGTCGTGGTCGGTGATGACGCCGAAGATCCCGCCGCTGCGGCCGCGTTCGCCGAGGCGGTGGGTTGGCCGCTGCTGGCCGAGCCGCAGAGCGACGCCCGCACCGGACCCAACGCCATCACCACCTACCGGTATCTACTAGCCCACCCCGCCACCCGTGCGCGGCTCATGCCGGAAATCGTGGTCAGCGTCGGCCGACCCGGGATATCGCGCGAAGTCCAGGCATTGCTGCGCGACGTCGACGAGATCATTGTCGTTGATCCGCACCATGATTGGGCCGACCCCACCCGCTCGGCGCACCGTGTCCTCCGGCTTCTCCCAACACCGGAATGGCCTGCCGCCGATTCGTCCTGGTTGCGACTGTGGCGGGCCGCCGACCAGACCGCACAGAGGGCACTCGACAGCTTCCTCGACGACTCCCCGTACAGCGAGCCTCGACTCGTCCGGGATGTTCTGCGCCAGCTTCCCGACGACGCCTTGTGCGTCATCGGGTCGAGCATGCCGATCCGCGACGCGGACGTGACCATGCCGCAGCGGCGAGGCCTGCGCGTCCTCTGCAATCGCGGGCTGGCGGGGATCGACGGCACGACATCCACCGCGATCGGCGCCGCGATTGCGCACCAAGCGGCCGGCGGCGGGAATGCCTACGCAATCATGGGCGATCTGACGTTCCTGCACGACCTCACCGGCCTCGTGCGTGGTCCGGGCACCGCGCAGCCGGACCTCACCATCATCGTCATCAATAACCAGGGCGGCGGCATCTTCTCGCTCGTGGGACATACCGCCGACGCGCTCGGGTTCGACACACTGTTCGCCGCGCCGCACAGCGTCGACATCGCGAGCCTGGCCGCGGGCGCGGGCTGGCAGCATACCGCGGTCACCGGTCCGTCCGAGCTGACCGCCAGTCTTAGCGGTGGTGGCCCGCGGATCGTTGAGATTCGTACCGACCGACACGTCAACGCCAAACTGCATCAACGACTTTCAGCTCACATAGGCCAAGCCCTCGACGTTGAGGGTGACCGATGGCGCTCACGAAAACTGCCCCGCAACAACGAAGCGAGGACCGCGTGATGGAACTCGACGACGAAGCCGAGCGGCTGTATCTTCGCGAAAAGCTTCACGAAGCGTTGGCGCCGCTGCACCTTCGTGGGCTCTGGCAGCTGCCGCCCGGCTCCCTGCCGACGTCCCCGACGCCGGTCACGCAGGCGTGCCATTGGCGGGCGAGCGACGTGATCCCGCTGGCGCACCAAGCCACGGAGGTGATCACCGCCGACGGGGAGCGGCGGGCGGTGCTGCTGACCAATCCGGCGCTTGGTCCGACACCATTCACCACCACAACAATTCAAGGCGCAGTGCAGTGCTTGCCGGCTCACGAGACCGTGGCCGCACATCGACACACGCCGGCGGCGATCAGGTTCATCCTCAGGGGGGCCGGCTCCTACACCACGGTCGGCGGGGTCAAGTGCGAGATGGCGCCCGGGCACTTCATCTTCACCCCGAACTGGAGTTGGCACGACCACACGAATCCGACCGACGATCCCGTGGTGTGGTTCGACGGCCTCGACATTCCCATCGTCACTCGTCTCGAGACGCTTATCTTCGAGGACCATCCGGATGGCGTACAGAAGCTGACTAATAGCACGTCGGACATGTACCGCACCCCATGGGAGGATACCGACCGCACGTTGACGGAGCTCTTCGACGACCCGACGAAGATCGCGAGTGTTCAGTTCACAGACCCAATTACCGGGGGAGCCATCTCCCCGACACTGGACTGCTGGATGCGCCGACTTGGCCCAGCGCTGACGACGCACGCGACCCGCAAAACGGGCAATTCCATCTTCGTCGTGTTCAGCGGGACTGGGGAAACCTCGGTCGGACGGAGCCGGTTTGAGTGGGAGGCCGGCGACGTGTTCGTCGCGCCGTCGTGGGCGGTCGTTGACCATCGCCCATATGAGACGTCCAATCTGTTCGAGATGACCGACCGCCCGATCCTCGAGGCGCTGGGGTTGTTTCGCTACGAGACGCTCGAAGTCGATGCATTGGTGGAGGTCTCATGAAAGCGATCATCTTCGACCGACACGGCGGACCGGAGGTACTGACCTACACCAACGTCGCGGATCCATGCCCCGGCCCGGGCGAGGTGCTGATCTGCGTCGGCGCGCTGACGGTCAATCCGGGGCCGGATGTAATGACGAGGGAGGGCACCTTCGGTCTGCCGGGCTTCGGCCTACCGCACATCGGCGGAAGTGATCCGGCGGGCGAGGTGGTCGCCGTCGGCGACGGCGTCACGACGCCCCAGGTCGGCGATCGAGTGGTGGTGTACCCCGTGCTGAGCTGCGGATCGTGCGACTTCTGCCAGCCCGGGTCCGGTGAAAACCATTGCGAGAACTGGAGATTGTGGGGTGCGCAGACGTGGGGCGGCCGTGCCGAGCTCGCCAAGGTCCCTGCGGCCAACGTCGTGTCGCTGCCGGAGAGCGTGAGTTGGGAGGCGGCCGCTGCGTTGCCGGTGACGTACCTGACCGCCTGGCATGGTTTGGTCGACTGCGCGGGGGTCAACCATCGCGACACCGTTCTTGTGCTGGGAGCCGCGGGGGGAGTGGGCGTCGCGGCGATTCAGACCCGATTCCGCGAGTAAGCCGGGCAGTAGGGATCTTCGGGTCTGCGGATGATCTTGAATGACGCCGAGACGTGCTGGTCCGGCCGGGTGCGCCGGGTTGCGCGTTTCGATGTTGGGTTGTGGGGGCCTGGGCCACAGTGCGGCCTGAATATCGACGGCGATGACGGTGCGCGGCGACGGCTTTCGGTCGCTGGTCAGGGTGCGGGCAGTGCGCGCAGCCGAGTGAGGATCAGGTCGAGCAGGTCGCGGCAGCCGGGTTCGGGCCGCAGGGTGAGGGTGCGGGCGTGCCGGATCACCCGCGCCGGGATCGCGATCAGGCGGTGGCGCAGGGTGGCGATCATGGCCTTGCCGCCGTGAACGCCGTGACCGGCCACGATGTCGGTGTCGTCGTCGGCGAGGACGGCAGTGAGTTGGTGCAGCCAGCCGGCGATGCTGGCGGCGAGCAGCGCGCCCCACATCCACGCGGTGTTGACCTGCTTGTTGCCCGATGGCAGGTGCCGCAGCGCGGCGCCGTGTTTGCTGTCGCGGAAGATGTTCTCCACGCTGGTGCGGTGCCGGTACCAGTGCTCGACCGCGGCGGCCTGGTCCGGGGTGCTCACGTCGAGGCTGGTCAGGATGAACGAATACGCGTAGATTGCGTCGGCGTCGGCGAGCTCGGCCAGCGGCAGCGCGCGCTGGTCGGGGTGCAGGGTGCCGCGGCGCCGCGACCGCGGGTCCGCGGAGACCTGGTCCGGCCAGAGCCGGACCCGCCGGATCAGCAGCCGGGTGTCCGGTGGCCAGTCGGCGGGCGCGTAGTCCGAGACGGCGACCTGCGCGTCGGGCATGTCGATCGCTGCCCGCCAATCGGTTTCGGCGATGCCGGCCAGTGCGCGCCACATGGTGGTGACGCGTTTGGCGCCGATCGCGAACCCGATCCCCGCGGTGTGCGCGGCGCGGGCGAGTTGCCCGGCGAAGTAGCCGGCGTCGGCGCGCAGCGTGACCCGCTCGCGGCGGATCCGGCGCGGCAGCCCGGCCAGTGCGCGGTTGAGCAGGTCCTCGGCGGTGGCGCGGGGATCGTCGACCCCGGAGCCGAGGTCGGCGGCCAGCACCGTCTCGGTCTCCGCCCAGGACGCCACGTGCGGGCGCCCGACCCGCTGCCCCTGATGGTTGTAGGCGACGCCGTCCTTCTTGCGGCCGTACACCTCGACATCGGTGGCGTCCATGTCGATGGTGGCCTGCCCCTCGCACAGCGCCGCCGACCGCTCGGCGGGCAGCAGCGCGAGCATCCGCTCGGTCACCGCGGCAAGCCCGGATTCGGTTGCGCGCCAGTGCTGTTCGGTCATCCGCCGGGCCAGCCCGGCCGCTGTGGTGGAGGCCAGCCCCGGCACCGGCGTCAGCGCCTGCCCGGCGACATCGGCGCGGTGGCGATCCAGCCCGACCAGGAAGTCCTGCCCGGCCAGCTGCGCCGCCGCCATCCCGACCAGCAGCTGCCCGGGCCCGAATCCCCGATCGCGCTGCTTGATCGGACCGGTCGCCGCGTTCAGCAACCCGATCACATCGAGCCGCTCGCACAGTTCGGTCACCGCCGCCATCCCGGCGTTACCGGTCACCGACGGATCCGCCCTGCCGACCCGCACCCGCCGACGCTTCCCCTTGCCCTTGTCGATGCGTATCCTGCTCACCAGATGGGTGCCCTTCCGCGCTGCCGGACGATGTGTCTTCTCAACACGAATTATCCCACGCCGCAACGGCATCCATCGCTATCTTCCAGCGATGTCACCCACTTACTCGCGGAATCGGGTCAGAGGGAGGTGTTGAAATTGTCGTGCCCGACCACTGTCGGCTTCCGCGCGAGGCCAACCGCGCGCTGGTACACGTCATAATGGCCGTGCGGGATCGGATGCTGGGATCAGACAGGGGAGTAGCGTGAGCCTGAGGTTCGCCTTCTATGGCCGAGTGAGCACGGAGGACGCTCAAGACCCGGAGGCGAGCCGCAGCTGGCAGAAGCGGCGTGCCATAGACCTGATCACTCCGCACGGCGGAGTCCTCGCCGCTGACTACTTCGATGTGGGACAGAGCCGTTCGCTGCCGTGGAAGCGCAGACCAGAGGCATCACGTCTCCTTGCCGATGTCACCGCTAGTGACCGTAGCTTCGATGCCGTGGTGATCGGGGAACCCGCTCGCGCGTTCTACGGGCCGCAGTTCGCGCTCACTTTCCCGGTGCTCACGCACTACGGGGTCGGCCTGTGGGTGCCGGAGGTCGGCGGAGCAGTTGACCCCGGCTCCGAGGCGCAC
>DASWBF010000418.1:0-7182 GCA_036390735.1 Mycobacterium sp.
CGCCGAAAAAGACTGGGCCGCCGGCGGGCAGACCAACATCGACGAACTCACCCTGGCCTGCGGACCCCACAACCGCGACGTCAAAAGCGGCGGCTGGAAAACGAGGAAACGCCCAGACGGCACCACCGAGTGGATTCCCCCGCCGCATCTGGACCACGGCCAACGCCGCACCAACAACTACTTCCACCCGGAACGCATGCTGCCCGACGACGCAGATGACGAAACAGACTGTAGCTGAAGGTATTTCAGTCAGCGGGTGACGAATTGCACGACGGCGTCGGTGAACGAGTCGTTGTCGTCGCCGGCGGCGGTGTGGCCGGCGTCGGAGAGTTCGACGAACTCGGCGGTGGGCACCTTGTCGAGGAACTCCTTGACGCCGTCGACGCTCACCACGTCGGAAAGCTTGCCGCGGATGAGCAGAATCGGAATGCGAAGGCCGATGGCGGCGCTCTCCAGCTTCTCGACACGAAGATGCGGGTCGTCCTCGGGCTTGGTCAGCAGCTTCGGGTCCCAGTGCCAGTACCAGCGGCCGTTGCGATGACGCAGGTTCTTCTTCAGCCCCTCGGGGCTGCGTGGCCGGGTTCGATGCGGCAGATAAGCCGCCACGGCGTCGGCCGCTTCCTCCAGCGAGTCGAACCCGTGCACGTGGCTGAACATGAAATCCCGGATCCGGGCACTGCCGCTCTTCTCGAACCGCGGCACGACATCGACGAGAACCAGCTTGGTGACGGTCGCCGGGCCGGCGGCGTCGGCGGCCAGAATTCCGGTCAGGCCGCCCATGCTGGCACCGATCAACGCGACGGGTCCGTCCATGGCGTCGATGAGTCGCAGGACATCGCCGCACAATGTCTCGAGTGCGTAATCGGCTCCGGGCGCGTGGTCACTGTCGCCGTGCCCCCGAGAGTCCAGCGCCACCACGTGGAAACCCTGATCGGCGAGAGTCTGACCGGTGTTCTTCCAGGAGTGCCGATTCTGACCGCCACCGTGCAGCATCAGAATCGAGGGCCGCCCGTCGGCCGACTTGCCGCCACGGTTCCACTCATCAGCGACGAGCGCCACGTCGTTGACGCCCGTATAGGTCATCGTCTCAGGTGCGCTGCTCATCCGGCTCACGGTAGCCGACGTGAGATCGGCGTTTTCGCTCACGCCCTCCGGTCCTACAATCGGCGGTCGTGCCACCGCGGACACGGCTCGCCGACGACGAACGTGCGGACATCATCGATGCTGCGTACGCGTGCCTGTCGTCGCCACATCCGGGACCCGTGTCGGTGGCGGCGATCCTGGACGCTGCGGGCTTGTCGACCCGGGCCTTCTACCGCCACTTCGCCTCGAAAGACGAGTTGTTCCTGGCGATGCTGAAGCGGGACAGCGAGGCGGTTACACGCCGGCTGAGGAAACTGGCGCAGGAAACTCCGGGCGGCCCGGTGGCGCAGCTGAGGGCATGGATCGACTGCCTTCTGGGACTGGCGTATCACCCACGGATGCGCGCGCATGTCGTCGTGCTGGACTCTGACGAGGTGCGGGTCGCCAAGGGCTACCGGGAGGCCAGCGCCGAGCTACGCGCCGATCGGGAGCGGGTCCTCGCCGACATTCTGCGGCGGGGTTGCGACGACGGCTCCTTTCCGCTCGCCGAGCCCGACCGTGACGCGGCCGCCATCCACGCCGTCGTGGATCGCGCGTTCGCCGCACCCCTGTTCGGCCTCGGTCCCGATCGGCAGCTTCTCGTCGGGTACGTCCTTGACTTCGCGCTTCGTGCGCTCGGTGCGACGCAGCGGCGATGAGTTCCGGCCGCCGCAGCGGTCGACACTGGTAGCCGACCACGAAGGAGACCGCGATGCCGTCGATCACTCCGTCGCTTTGGTTCGACAACGACCTCGAGCAGGCCGCCGAGTTTTACACGGCCGTGTTCCCGAACTCGAGGATCGAGGGAATGAACCGCCACACGGCCGATGAGCCGCTTGCGCGAAGAGGAAAAGATGAAGCGGGCCCGGGAAAGCCCGGTGAAGGTGTCGGGAAGCTTCGTGCTCGACGGCACCCGGTTCGTCGGGATAAACGTACAGGTTGGGTACACAAGCAGCTTAATGGTGCTGGGGCACTTCATATCCCACCCCGCTGGCATTCCAGAATGACCGGTAACGACGCGATGGGTGTCGCCGCTCCGGCACTGTCTGGAGCCTTGTTACATGTCCGGGATCGTCTGGCTGACGTACGTCTCCCAGGTGGCGATCTGGCCAGCCTCGAGCATGGCGGCCTGCATCTCAGGATCGCCCATCAGCGCCTGCTGGATTTGGCCGTACTTCGTCCAATCCTCGGCAGTGGAGAGGATGCCGATGGTGTTGGTCGCCGCCCCCCCGATCATGGTCACGAGGACGGTCACGTTCTCGGCGCTATGCTTACGGGCGAGGTCACACCCCTTCTTGAGTTGCTTCTGCACATCATCCCACTTGACGCCCGGGTTTGGGTGGATCGTTACTAACGAGACGATGGTCATGTTGGCCCTCCCTAATGCGTGAAGGTTGTTGGCTGACTAATGGCCTGACTGTAGGCCGATGGCAGCGATGTCGCGACAACTTGGCAACGAGATCGCAAAAACAAATCAACCTGGAAATATGCTGGGAAATAACTGCGGGGCAAAATACCCGCCCGGCAAACGGACGGAGGGTCACCCCAGACGCCGATCACGCGGAGCGCCAGCGCGTGATCCGAGAAAGCTGGACCGGCTGGACAACGGGGAGCCACCATGATTCGGGATCAACGGCGGCCCGCAGTTCCCGTTCACCGTAGCCGTGTCGTTCATGGTGAACTGCGCGACGGGGGCACATCAAGCCCAGGTCGGAGCGCTTACGTCTGCGGTCAGTTCGCACGTGGCAGGTCGCCGAATGTTGCTCAGGTCGTCTCTTAATGCTCGCCATCGCCAGGCCTCTCCTTGTCTATGGCTCGTTGGAGGTCTATGGCTCGTTGGAGTTGGTCCCGTGCCTTGTCGCCCGGCTCCAGCAGGTAGTCGGCGTAGGCGAGCCGCCGCATCACACCGGGCTTCTTGAAAAGCGATTCTCTGCAACACCTTTCGATGCTGCTTCGCCGCCGCAGCCAGAGACGAGGTCGGAATCCCCAGTTCGATCCGCCTTGAACTTGTCCGCCGACGGTTGTGCATTGCAAGGATGCGCGACTGCTGTCTTGATTTTCTCGGGGTCGGGTGCGCCGTCGTCGCTGAGAAGGTCGGCGACTTGTGCCCGGGTGCGGCGGGTTCTTCTTCGGCCGGCTGATTCTGCTGATCGTTGTCATTCATCGGTCCGCGCGACCGATCAGCAGCGCCGAGTCCTCGAGGGTGAGTGGTTTGCGGGTGGAAGGATCTTGCTAACGTGGTTGGGGCCCCGGCGGGTCAGGGCGGGAAGACAATTTATCCATCGACTCCACCTGAGGGGTCCCGTCGGGGCTTATGCGGGACTGTACGCCTGACTAATTCCCCGCTCAGCTGATTCGATTTATACCAAAGGTATAAATCGTCGCACTTCCCCTAGGGCTCGCGGGCCAGCGCGAGCACGTCCTTGGGTGGGGGGATACCCCCTTCGATGCGGAAGCGCGGCAGACACAGGCTTTGCCGGTTTGCACACACAGAGCGAGAGTTACAGCTAGACGTTTTGGCTTGCAACGGTGGGGGATTCCCACTTTCTCTCTTCTGATAGCTCTCTCAAGAGCTTTCGCAGGTAGGCAATTTCGCGCTGCAGGTCGGCGTTCTCGCATTCCAAGTGATGCAACCGCTTGTAGCCTTCCTGCTCCCAGTCGAATTGCTCCGCCATTTTGCGGCCTCCTTTGGATCGGCGGTACACGGTGTACTCAAGGTGCCGCAACAATGCGGGCGTGTCTGTCCGCCAATCGGACCGCAGAGCGGATGATTTCAATGTCCCCCGATCGGGGGACTCGCTGAGCCGCGGCCCGCTGCCGCAGCCGGTTGAGTCCGCAGAAAGTCCCCAAGAGCCCCGAAACTAGCCCATCCTTGCCAACGCTGCTGATCGGCGTTCTCCCAGTTCAATGCCGTTTTACAAACCTGCCCCGATCTTGCCAATCGCTAGGAGGTAGTTCATGGTGAACTGCAAAGACCAGGACGAGGTCGACTACTACTGGGATCGGCTGCTGGCCGGCGGCCAGGAGTCGCAGTGCGGCTGGCTGAAGGATCGGTTCGGTGTCAGCTGGCAGATCGTCCCCGACCGCCTCTTCGAACTGCTCACCGATCCCGACCCGGCCCGCGCCGCCGCGACCAAGGCCATGCTCGGCATGCGCAAGATCGTCATCGCTGAACTCGAGGCCGCTGCCGACGCAGCCTGACCGCGGGGCCCGACCGCAGCCGGTTAAGCTGCCGCCGTGGGCGAGCCGGGTTGGGTCGAAGTCGACGCACCCTCGGTGACCCTGCGCGGGTTGACGTGGGAGCCCCGCCACAACGCCGACGACGCGCCAATCGCGTTGTGCCTGCACGGTTTTCCGGACACCGCGCACGGGTGGCGGCTGCTCGCGCCGAAGCTAGCGGCGGCTGGCTGGCGCATCATCGCGCCCTTCATGCGCGGCTACGCGCCGTCGACCATCCCGACGGACGGCAGCTATCACGTCGCCGCGTTGATGGACGACGCGCTTCGGGTACTCGACGCAGTAGGGCCGACCGGTCGTGACGTGGTCATCGGCCGCGACTGGGGCGCCATCGCCGGGGCGGGTCTGGCCGCGATGCCCGACAGCCCGTTCACCAGGGCGGTCATCATGTCCGTGCCGCCAGCAGCGTCCTTCCGGCCGCGCGGCCGCGTCCCCGATGCCGGGCGCCTGGCCGCGCAGCTTCCCCGCCAGCTCGCCCACAGCTGGTACATCATGTACTTCCAGCTGCCGCTGTTGCCCGAGCGCTCCGCGTCATGGGTCCCGCGCCGGCTCTGGCGGCAGTGGTCGCCCGGCTACGACGCCGCCGAGGACCTGCGCCATGTCGACGCGGCGATCGGCACACCCGAGAGCTGGCGCGCGGCACTGGGTCCGTACCGCGCCACCGTGCGCAATACCCAGCCACCGTCGCGGTACGCCGAGCTCCACCGGCATTGGCTCGCGCCGCCGACCCTGCCCACGCTGTATCTGCACGGCACCGACGACGGCTGCACCACACCCGCCTACTCCGAATGGGTCGCGAACATTCTGCCGCCCGGCAGCGACCTGCACCTCGTCGAGCACGCAGGCCATTTCCTCCAACTCGAACAACCCGAGATCGTCGCCGGTCACATCCTCGACTTCGTCGGCCGGGTTTAGCCGTTCTTCAGACCGGGGTGACGGGCGGCCAGCAGAGGCAGCAGCACGTCCCGCGGCGCCACCCGGTACAGATATCCGGCGACGCGGTTGAATCCACCGGGCACCACCACGCCCTTGCCCGCCGCCAAGCCGTCGATACCCGCGCGCGCCACTTCGTCGGCGGTCTTCCACATCACCCGCGGCAGCGCGGCCTCGGCCTCCTCGTCGCTGATGCCGGCGACCTCGCCGAAGCCGGTCTTCACCGGACCGGGGCACAACGTGGTCGCGGTGACACCGGTCCCCCGCAGCTCGCCCCTTAGGGAATCGGTGTACGACAACACGAATGCCTTCGCGGCACCGTACGACGCCTGCCCGGGCAGCGGGCCGAACGCGCCGGTCGATGCCACGTTGAGCACCGCACCTCGGCGTCGCTCCACCATGCCCGGCACGAACCTGCAGCACAGGTCCACGACAGCGGCGACGTCGACCTCCACGAGGTTAAGTTCTTTCTCTGGAACGGCTTTCGCGATCGGCCCGACAGTCGCCAAGCCGGCGTTGTTGATCAGGACGTCGACGCTCACGCCGAGAGCGGCGACTCGGCCCGGCAGCGCGGCGCGTTCGGTGCGCTCCGACAGGTCAGCCGGCAGCGGGTGCGCCCGCGCGCCGAGCTCACCGGCGAGCGCCTCGAGTTGCTCCACGCGTCGGGCCACCAACACGACCCGATGGCCGCGGCGGGCCAGTTCGCGTGCGATCGCCTCGCCGATACCTGACGACGCGCCCGTGATCAGCGCGGCACGGTCTTCTGCCGGTGGTGGAAGAGTCATTCGAATGACGGTAGCCCTGACCGCCGCCGATGCACAGTTCTACTGGATGTCGGCCAAGGTTCCCAACGACCAGCTTCTGCTTTACGCGTTCGACGGCGAACCCGCTGATCTGGAAGACGCCGTCGCGCAAGTCATTCGACGCGCCCGGCGCTGCCCGGACTTGTCAGTCCGCGTCGACGACCGGTGTGCGCTGACGTATCCGGCCTGGGTACGTCGCGACGTCGCACCCGACCAAGTCGTCGTGCACGGCCCCGTGGCGGGCTGGCAGGAATGTCTTGACGCGGTGGCCGCGCTGGCCGAGCACCAGCTCGACATGCGGGACACGACGTGGCGGCTGCACATCTTCGGTCCGGTGCCGGACGTGCCCGGCGCTTCGGCGCCGTCGACCGTCACGGTCCTGCAGATGGGCCACGCCCTGGGCGACGGGGTGCGGTCGTCCGCGCTCTCGGCCGTGCTGTTCGGGCGGGCGGCGAACGTGCCGGGCATCGAGCGGCGTCGAAGGGGATGCCTTATTACGCGCGGCGTCGCCGCGGCGCGGGCGCACCGGCGACTGGAGTACGACACGACCGCCGGCCTCGTCCCGCGGCCGGCGCCACTGCGGCCGGCGCTGAGCATCAACGGCAAACCCGAAGGCGGGCGCGCGATCCGCAGCTTCGCGCGGCGCCGGTCCGAGCTGTCGGGGCGCACCGTCACGGTCGCGGTTCTGGCCGCGGTGTCCGGCGCGCTGTCGGCGTACTTGCGCGACCGCGACGAGGATCCGTCGACACTCGCCGCCGAAGTACCGATGGCCAAACACCGTGTGCGGCAAGCCAACAACTACTTCGGCAACGTCGGTGTCGGGCTGTACCCACAGCTGTCGTTCGACCAGCGGGCGGATCGGATCGCCGTCGAACTAGGCGAGCGTCGGCGCCGCGCCGAACACCCGGCCTTCGCGGCGGGCGACAGGTCACTGGCATCGGTCCCAGCGCCGTTGTTGCGTTGGGGTGTAAGTCAATTCGACGTCGATGTTCGTTCGCCCGTCGTCATCGGCAACACCGTGGTCTCCAGCATGAACCGCGGCCCGGCCGATCTATCCTTCGGCGGCCGGCCTGTCGTGCTGACCGCC
>DASWBF010000419.1:0-10297 GCA_036390735.1 Mycobacterium sp.
GTCCTTGGCGCCCGCAGCCGTGGCCCGTTCGTGGGCTTCCTTCAGGATCGCGTATATCGGGGCCGAGCCCGTCGTCTTGTAGCTCTCGTCCTTGAGCACGTCGGCTGCCCGCGGATCGTCATGCTGGGGAAAGTACGCCGAGGCGACGTACACTTTCGCGCCCGATTGGGCGGCAATGGCACCCGCCCGGTCAACCGCACGCAGCGATGAATCCGAGCCGTCGGTCCCGACCACCACGGTTCGATAGGCGCTCATTTACCCTCCCACTCGTTGGTTGCTAGGCCAACCCCAGACACTAGCCGCTTGGCCTGCAATAACGGGAGCGATTGGCGACACAGTTGCGCTTCCTCTGTGTCAATATCGGGCTTCTACCGGCCGCAATGGGTTTCTCCGTGCCGCTCGTGACCTTCCCGACACGCGCGTCACGATGGGGCGCCGTTCACTGAACGGGATTGAGCTTCACTGTCATTCGGATCGGCAGGCGGCTTCGCTCGCGGCGCGCTACGGTTTGTCGCATCGCTGGATATGGGAACAGGTGACTGCGTGAGCATTTCGCTGACTCCGCAGCGAGTCGCGGGCGTGCCGGAGGAGTCCGGGCCGTCAGCTCAGCGCAGTCGGTCGTTCGACGCGGCGCTCGTCGCGGTGCTCGCCGCGGGCGTTTCACTGGCAGGGGCTGCCAGGCCGTCGCTCTGGTTCGACGAGGCTGCGACCATTTCGGCGTCGACGCGATCGTTGACCGAGCTGTGGCAGATGCTCGGCAAGATCGACGCGGTCCACGGCCTCTACTACCTGCTGATGCACGGCTGGTTCGCGGTCTTTCCGGCGACCGAGTTCTGGTGCCGCGTCCCCAGCGGACTTGCCGTCGGCGGCGCGGCCGCTGGGGTGGTCGTCCTGACGAAGCGGTTCTCTTCCCGCTCCGTGGCCGTCTGCGCCGGGATCGTGTTCGCGATCCTGCCTCGCACCACGTGGGCGGGTATCGAGGCTCGCTCTTATGCGTTCTCGGCGCTGGCGGCCGTGTGGTTGACGGTTCTGCTCGTCGCGGCGGTTCGACGCAACAGCGCGGCGCTGTGGCTGTTCTACGGGCTCGGCTTGCTGCTGTCGGTTCTCCTCAACCTAAACCTGGTGTTACTCGTCCCGGTCTACGCCGCTGTAGTGGCGATGCTGCAACCCGCAAAACGCGAGGTGATCTGGTGGCTCGCGACGACGGCTGCGGTGACCGCGGCTGTGATTCCGTTTGTGGTGTTCGCCCACGGGCAGATCTATCAGGTGGGGTGGATATTTCGGCTCGGATCAAGGACTTTCGGTGATGTCCTCGTGCAGCAGTACTTCGACGACAGCCTGGTGTTCGCGCTCGCTGCCGGAGCGGTGTTGGTTCTGGCGATCCTGTTCTGGTTCAGAGGCATCCGCCGTCCGGACCGAGACACGTTGCGGCTGTTGCTCATTGCTGCCGCCTGGATCGCGGTTCCCACCGCCGTGCTCCTCGTCTACTCGGCGCTGTTCAAGCCGATCTACTACCCTCGCTACCTGTATTTCACCACGCCTGCAGCGGCCATCGTGCTGGCATCGTGCATCACCACGATTACGACCAAGCCGTTCGCCGTCGCCGGTCTGCTGTTCACATTAGCTGCCGTCGCTGCCCCGAATTACCTTCTCGTGCAGCGTGGCCCGTACGCGAAAGAGGGCATGGACTACAGCCAGGTCGCCGATGTCATCAGTACCCATGCGGCAGAAGGCGATTGCCTGGTCTTGGACATCACGACGGCGTGGAAGCCGGGGCCGATCCGGCCACTGACCGCGGCACGACAGGCGTTATATCAGCGCCTGAACGATCCTGGCCGGGGTACGACGGCGGTTCAACGACACTGGTTGTGGGACGGGCATTTGGCGATACAGGCCGTCGCGAAGCGGCTAACCGGCTGCCGTGTCATCTGGACGATCTCCGAGCGCGACAAGACCCGACCGGAACATGAGCGCGGCGACTCGGTGCCGCCCGGTCCACGGCTCAGTCGGACGCCTGATTTCCAGATACCGCACAAGATGGGGTTCCGCATTGTCGAGCGGTGGCAGTTCAACTTCGCCCAGGTGACGAAGTCGACCCGATAGGGGGTGATCTTGGATGGCCGCGCCGGGGGCACAGGAGTTCGTGCCGCAGACAGACGATTTGGCCGACCTCGCTGCAGCCGTTCAGGCGTGCCGCGGTTGCGACCTGTATCAGGACGCGGACCAGGCGGTGTTCGGTGCGGGGTCGTCAACCGCCCAGGTCATGCTCGTCGGGAGCAGCCCGGCGACCAGGAGGACCGCGCGGGCCTGCCGTTCGTCGGACCCGCGGGCAAGTTGCTCGACAAGGCACTGGTTGCCGCGGGCATCGACCGGGACCGGGTGTACGTC
Organism: Mycobacterium sp.; assembly: GCA_036390735.1. Lineage (GTDB taxonomy): Bacteria > Actinomycetota > Actinomycetes > Mycobacteriales > Mycobacteriaceae > Mycobacterium. The sequence goes on from DASWBF010000419.1 coordinate 2,389, forward strand.
ACCAACGCGGTCAAGCACTTCAAGTTCACGCGGCCCGAACGGGGAAAGCGCCGCATTCACAAGACACCGAGTCGGACCGAGGTGGTGGCATGCCGCCCGTGGCTTATTGCCGAGTTGACCACGGTGCAGCCCGATCTCGTCGTACTTCTCGGGGCGACTGCGGCAAAGTCGTTGCTGGGCAATGACTTTCGGCTCACTGCTCACCGCGGGGAGGCGCTGCGGCTGCCGGCGGACGACAAAGCGGTCCGGCTCGACTTCGGCCCGCAAGTGGTCGCGACCGTGCACCCGTCTTCGGTGCTGCGCGGGCCCCCGGAGGATCGCGAGACCGCGTTCGACGAGCTGGTGGCTGATCTGCGGTTCGCGGCCGGGCTGGTGACCTAACCGCGCCGGCGGAACAGCGGGTACGCCTGTGGGTTGCCGTGGATGTCGAGCGACGCCGACCAGTGGTACAGCGTCCAGCCGACTTCCTCGATGGCTTCGATCATCTCGGCCCAGCCGGCGATCGACCCGGGCGCGTCGTAACCGGTGGTCGTCGTGAGCGTCGGGGTGAATACCCAACGGCCTTGCTGCAGCGCGCGCTCAGCTTCGATGCGAAGCACTGCTGCTCGGGTGTCTTTGACAAGCCCCATAGCCGGATGGTAGCTACACGGCGCTTGCTGCAGCGTCAGCGAAACGGAGCTGTTGCCAGATCGTGGCGTTCCGTGCCACGCGTGACCGGGGCCCTTCTCGAACCCGGGCGCCGACCGACCACTGCTGCGAGTATGCTCCCCGGCGTTCGCACAAAGGTGGTCGGTGGGATGCGCTTAGCGGTTCGTGTGCTGGTTGCGGCTCTGTCTGCGGGGGTCGTGCTGTCGGGATGTGCCGACTCGTCACCCGAACGGCCCGCCAGGCCGAATTTCGGCACGTGGGGCATCGACACGGCGGACATGGACAGGACGGTTCGACCCGGCGATGACTTCTTCGACTATGTCCTCGGCTCCTGGCTGAAGACAGCGCAGATCCCCGCCGACAAACTCTGCGCCGGTGTCGGCCTGGAGATACAGAACCAACTCGACGACGACCTCAAGTCGGTCGTCGAGGGTGCCGCCGCCGAGAACGCATCGGACGGTGAGGTATCCCAGCAGATAGGCGACCTCTACTCGTCGTACATGGACGAAGCCACGTTGAACGCTCGGGGCGTCGAGCCGATAAGACCCCACCTGGCGGCGATCGACGGTGTGACGGACCGAGCCGGCCTCGACTCCGTGCTCGTGAGACTCAACATGACGTCGACCGCGACACCGTTCGACATCGGTGTCGCCATCGATCCGACCACTCCCACTCGGTATGTCGCCACGTGGGAGCAAGGTGGCCTTTCTCTGGGTGAGCGCGATTACTACTTGAACCAAGACGCTGAGTCAGTTGACCTGCGAGACAAGTTCATCGCCCATGTTGCGAAGCTGCTCGGCCTCGCGGGCTATGCGGATGCGCGGGCACAGGCAGAACAAGTCCTGGGCCTGGAGACCAAGTTGGCGGAGGTCCAATGGCCGGTAGAAGATACCCGTGACGTCCAGAAGACCAACAACATCATGTCGCGCTCGGATGTCGAAAAGCTCGGCGCGGGAGCCCCTCTGAGCGGGATCTTCGACGCGCGCGAACTTCCCCCCGGGACCGACTTCCAAATCGGCATGCCCGATGTGCTGGCCAAGACCGCACAGCTGTTTGCCAGCGAGCCGGTGGACGCCTGGAAAGCGTATCTGCGCTATCAGCTGCTGAGTGCTTACGGCCCGCGGTTGTCCGCGCCGTTCTCCGAGGAGGTGTTCGACTTCTACGGCCGCGTGTTGTCCGGCCAACAGGAGCGAGCTCCGCGATGGAAGCGCGGTGTTTCGTGGGTGAGTGACGCGCTGGGTGATGAGGTTGGCGAGCGTTATGTCGCCGCGCATTTCACGCAGCAGACTCGGGACCAGGCGCTGGCGCTGGTCGAGAACTTGCGCAGAGCATATTCCGCGCGGATCGATGACGCGGCGTGGATGGATCCCGCAACCAAGAAGGAAGCGCAGGTCAAGCTGGCGGCCCTGGTGGCGAAGATCGGCTACCCGGACAAGTGGCGATCGTACGACTCGGTCGCGATCCGGCCCGACGATCTCATCGCCAACGTCGAAAGCCTCGAGGCGTGGTCGTGGGACGAGTCCCTAAACAAACTCGGCAAGCCGATCGACCGAACCGAATGGGGTATGACCCCGCAGACGAACAACGCCTACTACTCTGCCCAACTCAACGACATCGCTTTCCCCGCAGCGATATTGCAGCCACCGTATTTCGATCCGGCAGCCGATGCGGCGGCCAACTACGGCGCCATCGGCGCCACCATTGGCCATGAGATGAGCCACGCATTCGACGACCAGGGCCGCAAGAGCGATGCGACCGGTGCGCTGCGCGACTGGTGGACGCCCGAGGATGCCGAGCGCTACAACCGGGAGGCCGACAGGCTCGTGGCGCAGTTCGACGCATACGAGCCGCTACCGGGCATACACATCAATGGGGCGCAGACGATCGGGGAGAACATCGCGGATCTGGCCGGACTTCGAATCGCCTACGACGCGTACAGACTCTCGTTGGGCGGCAACGAGGCACCGGTGATTGACGGCCTCACCGGGGACCAGCGCTTCTTCATTGCCTATGCGGCAACGTGGAAGAACACCTGCCGCCCGGAAACCGAACGCAACTTGTTGATGACCGATGTGCACAGCCCCGAGAGGTACCGAGTGAACGGGATCGTCCGCAACATGGACGAGTGGTATGCCGCGTTCGGCGTCACGCAAGGCGACAAGCTCTATCTCAAGCCTGAAGACCGAGTCAGGGTGTGGTGAAACAGAGCGAGTGACGGGACTCGAACCCGTGTAATCGGCTTTGCAGGCCGGTGCCTGACCGCTCAGCCACACCCGCACTGCACAGCAGAATCGCATGGTTGTCGGCCGAGGAACCAGCGTTTCCCTCACGCTGATTCCGGCTGACGGCTGGCACAGTAAGCACCATGCAGATGTGGCTCGCGGCCGACCCGGCCTTCTTCCACGGCTACGGGCAGGGCACCCGTCAACTGGTCGAGCTGGTGGTCGCGTTCGGTCTGACCGCTCTGGTCGGCCTCGAGCGCGAAATCCAAGGTAAGAGCGCCGGCCTTCGCACGCAGGCGATCGTCGGCACGTCCGCTGCGCTGATCCTGATCATCAGTAAGTACGGGTTCGGCGACGTCCTCGTGGCTGGAACCGTGGTGGTCGACCCGTCTCGCGTTGCCGCGCAGATCGTCTCGGGCATCGGGTTCCTCGGCGCGGGTCTGATCATCATGCGGCGGGGCGCCGTGCATGGTCTGACCACCGCCGCGGCGATCTGGGAATGCGCCGCGATCGGCATGGCGGCCGGCGCGGGCCTCCTGCTGCTCGCGGTCGCGGTGACAGCGCTGCACTTCGTGATCATCTTCGCCTTCGGTCCCCTCGCCCGCCGGCTGACGAACCGGCTGCGCGGCACGATTCGCGTGTACGTGACCTACCAGGACGAGCACGGTGTGTTGCGTCAGCTTCTGCGCGCCTGCGAGAACCACGGCTGGCAGCTCATGTCGGTCGAAACCCGACGTGCTCTCGACACACCGTCCGCGGAGCCCGGCGACGTGGGCGTCTTGATGACGATCTCCGGCGCTGGAGTGCTCCGGTCGACGCGTGTGCTGGCAACCGTCGACGGCGTCAAGTCTGTCAGGCAACTCGAGGACGAAACCGAGTAGTCAGCGGTGCTGGCCGTACCGGGCGGCGAAGGCGCCCGCCGGAAACACGCCGGCGCCCAACACCGCCTGCCGCACCGGCGCCGCGAACCGCTCGAGCTCAGCCGCATCGTCGTCGGCAAGCGTTCGCCACGGCTCGGCGGCCAACCTATCGGTGAGATCCTCTATCTCCGTGCGTAATTGGAGACCCGAGGTGGTGAGCGCGCCGGAATCGTCGAGCAGTCGTCGCTGCCGCAGCCGATCCGTCGCGGCCGCCCACTTCTCCTCGCTCCAGCCCCGCAGCCGACGGGCGAACTCGACGGTGAACCCGATTTCGCTTGCGGTGTGGGTGATCAACGCCTCTAGGCCGTTGAGCTCGTAGGTGATCAGCGCGGCGATATGCCCGTCGCCGCGGTACTCGCGCAGCAGAGTGATCGCATGCCACAGCCGCGCGTGCGGCGATCGCGGCCATGGCAGCTCCGCATGACCCGCGTAAAGCGGTCGACCATCGGCGTTCGGGATCGCTTCCGCCACACGTCGAAGGATCTCAGCCGCACGCGACAACTCCGCCGATTCGGTCAGCGACGTCCCCAGCACACCAGGCAACGCCTGCTCCACGATCGCGTAGCGCATCTCCGTCACGGTCTGCGGTGACGCCATCTGCCAGGCGGCCGGGATCGACGCGCCGACCAGCTCCGGGTTGAAGTTGTAGAAGGTGGCCGCGACGACGCCCGCTCCGACCGCTCCCATCGGTGCCGACCGCGTAGCGAAATACGGTGTCCTGCCTTTCATTCCGAGTGCACCGAATTGCGAGGTGACGTCTGGCAGGAAATACGCGGTCGAATGCAAGGGATCCAGGCTGCGGGTGAGACGACCTGCCGAGAACGCATCCACGGGCGCGACTCTACTTCGCGGCGGGATTGGATCGGCACGTGGCGACGACACCGATCGCCGCCAGCGCGGCGAACATACCGAAAAGCCAACGGGCCGCGGCGAGATCACCACCCGGCACCATGTTGACCACCACTCCGGCGAGTCCTGCACCGAACGCGCCGGAGATGAGCTGGACGGTGTTGATCGCCGCGGCGGCCGCACCCCCTTCGACCGGATCGTCCACCGCGCCCATGATCCAGGCCGACAGGTGCGGCCACGCGATCCCGACGCCGGTACCCGCGACGAACAGCGCGACCACCCAGACCACGATCACCGGCCAGGTCGGCCCTCCGTCCACAGTGAGCGCGGCCAACCCCAGGCCGATCGCCATGATGGCGGGTGCGACGGCCACCATCCGGACGACCAGACGGGCCCGGTTCGCCGATGCGCTGACGATTTCGGACAGCGTCCAGCCCACCGCCAGCACCGCACCGAGGAAGCCGGCCGCCACCGGAGTCATGTGAGCGAGGCGCTGGCCGAACAGCGGCACGTACATGTCGACCATCGTGGCCGCCATCAGCAGACCGACGCTCACATACATCCACTTCAGCGGGCCGGGACCGAAGGCTGCGCGGGGCAACACCGTCGCCCGAGCCCGCCGGTCGACCAGCAAGAAGCAGCCGACCAGCGCGACACCCAGCACAAGCAGTCCCGCGGTGACGGACACGGTGCGCTGTACACCGGCGAGGCTGACGGCCAGGGCCGCTAGGCCGAGCAGCAGCAGCGACCAGACCGGTATCCGCGTGAGCGTGGCGGGTGCCACGTCGCTCTTCGCCCGCGACGGCAACGCGCCCGGCACCAACGCCGCCATCGCCATCGTCGCGATCGCCAGTGACCCGAAAGCCCAACGCCAGATACCGAATTGGGCAAACACGCCACCCATCGCAGGCCCGATGATGACGCTGACCCCCCACATCGCCGACACCAACGCGGACGCACGGGTCCACAGCCAGTTCGGCAGCGCCGCGTTGATCACCGCGTAGCCAAGGCCTGCCAGCATTCCGCCGGCCGCGCCCTGGATTGTGCGCGCGACGAGCAGCAGCTCCATCGTGGGCGCGATCGCGCATCCCACGGTGCCCGCGCCGAACAGCGTCAGAACGAGCAGGTATGACGCCCGCGGTCCACGTCGCATGAGCAGCGGGTTGACCGCTGTCGCGGCGACTACCGAGCCGACCAGGTACACGCTGACGACCCACGCGTAGAACCGTTGCCCGCCGATGTCCGCGATCGTGCTGGGCAGCAGGCTGATAGTGAGGAACTCGTTGGTGGCGTACAGCGCGACACCGCCGGCCAGCAGCGTCGAGGTGCGGAGCCGGTCGCGGCCCAACAGCTCGCGCCAACTGCCCGTCGCCACGGTCGCTTCGCTCACCCAAGCCACGCTAGAGCCTCAACCGCAGTTGAGATCAAGCTATTTCAGCCCGGCAGCGTCCATCCCCCGCAGCTCCTTCTTCAGGTCGGCGATCTCGTCGCGAATACGGGCGGCCAGCTCGAACTGCAAGTCCCGCGCCGCGGCCATCATCTGCGCGGTCAGGTCTTTGATCAAGTCAGCAAGCTCCGCCCGCGGCATGTTCGACGTGTCGCGACCCTCGTAGATCCCGGCGCTGACCGCCCGGCCCGGCTCACCCTGCGCACGGCGCCCCCGCGACACATTCCGGCCCGAGCCGCCCACCTCGACTCGATCACTGTCGTCGGCCTCACGGTAGACCTGGTCGAGGATGTCGGCGATCTTCTTGCGCAGCGGCTTCGGGTCGATGCCACGCTCCTCGTTGTACGCGATCTGCTTCGCGCGTCGCCGCTCCGTCTCGTCGATGGCCTCTTTCATCGAGTCGGTGACCGTGTCGGCGTACATGTGCACCTCGCCGGACACGTTGCGCGCCGCACGGCCGATGGTCTGGATCAGGCTGCGCGACGAGCGCAGGAAGCCCTCCTTGTCGGCGTCGAGGATCGCCACCAGCGACACCTCGGGCAGATCCAACCCCTCGCGCAACAGGTTGATGCCGACGAGCACGTCGTAGTCGCCGAGCCGCAGCTGTCTCAGCAGTTCGACCCGGCGCAGCGTGTCGACCTCCGAGTGCAGGTAGCGGACCCGGATGCCCATCTCGAGCAAGTAGTCGGTGAGGTCCTCGGCCATCTTCTTGGTCAGCGTGGTGACCAGCACGCGTTCGTCGGCGCCGGCGCGTTTGCGGATCTCGCCGATCAGGTCGTCGATCTGGCCCTTGGTGGGCTTCACCACCACCTTCGGGTCCACCAGCCCTGTCGGGCGGATCACCTGCTCGACGAACTCGCCGCTGGACTGGCTGAGCTCGTAGGGTCCCGGCGTCGCCGACAGATACACGGTCTGGCCGATCCGGTCGGCGAACTCCTCCCAGGTCAGCGGCCGGTTGTCGACCGCCGACGGCAGCCGGAACCCGTAGTCGACGAGGTTGCGCTTGCGGGAGATGTCGCCTTCGTACATGCCGCCGATCTGCGGGACGGTCACGTGCGACTCGTCGATGACGAGCAGGAAGTCCTCGGGGAAGTAGTCGAGCAGCGTGGCCGGGGCCGACCCCGCGGGCCGGGCGTCGATGTGCCGCGAATAGTTCTCGATTCCCGAGCAGAACCCGACCTGGCGCATCATTTCGACGTCGTAGTTGGTGCGCATCCGCAGCCGCTGCGCCTCGAGCAGCTTGCCCTGGCGTTCCAGCTCGGCCAGCCGCTCTGCGAGCTCCTGTTCGATCGTGGAAATCGCGTGCGCCATCCGCTCGGGGCCGGCCACGTAGTGGGTGGCCGGGAAGATCCGCAGCGAGTCGACCTTGCGAATCACCTCGCCGGTCAGCGGGTGCAGGTAGTACAGCGCTTCGATCTCGTCGCCGAAGAACTCGATGCGCACCGCCAGTTCCTCGTACGAGGGGATGATCTCGACGGTGTCGCCGCGCACCCGGAACGAACCGCGGGTGAAGGACAGGTCGTTGCGGGTGTACTGGACGTCGACCAGGAGCCGCAGCAGCGCGTCACGCGGCACCTCCATGCCTACCTGAACCTCGACCGAGCGGTCCAGGTAGGACTGTGGGGTGCCCAGGCCGTAGATGCACGACACCGACGCCACCACCACCACATCCCGGCGGGACAGCAGACTCGACGTGGCCGAGTGCCGCAACCGCTCGACGTCGTCGTTGATCGAGCTGTCCTTCTCGATGTAGGTGTCGGTCTGCGCGATGTACGCCTCGGGCTGGTAGTAGTCGTAGTACGACACGAAGTACTCGACGGCGT
>DASWBF010000420.1:0-6643 GCA_036390735.1 Mycobacterium sp.
ATGAACACCACCACCGCGGTCGGGCTCTGCACGAGCCGTGTCACCCGCCCCTGACTGTCCCCCTGCCCTTCGGGCGGGTGGGGGTACCTCCCGCTCGCGGGGGAGTGCCCCCAGCGCCCCGAGCTGCGGCTGCGCGCCGCCAGCACGAGGACCCCCAGCACCACCAACAAGATGGCCGGCACCCACAACGCGTACGGCGCGTTGAAGTTGGCCAGGTAAACGAATCCCTGCGACCACTTCTCACCCGAGGCGTCCTTGGCGAGCGCGGTCCCCGGCACCAGCAACCCGTAGTAGCCCATCCGGAAGATCTGATAGCCGACGGGTAGCAGGCCCCCGGCCACCACGATCAGCACCCGAGTGCGCCACCCCTGAGCCGCGATCAGCATCATCACAAGCGCCAGGCCACCGATCAGCGCGAGCTCGGGACGCACCAGCACGGACAGGCCGGCGACGAATGCCAGCGCGCCCAGGAAACCACGGCCGGTCGGCGATGAGCCGCTTGCGCGAAGATCAGACAGCGCAGCCTGCTGGCTCCAGCACACCATCATCCACCAGAGCAGCCCGAGATAGGCCAGCACCAAACAGTTTTCGAGTCCGGAGGTGGCGAAGTCGCGGGCCGGGGGCACCGCGATGTAGACGAGCGCTCCCGCCGGCAGCAGCACTGCGCGACGGCCGAGCAAGCTTGATGCGTAGAGCCTCGCGGCACCCAGCATCAGAAACACGACGCCTAGCACCGACAGCAGCAGCGCCAGCACGAGCGCCACGTACTCCAGTCGCACAGGGCCGCCGACGAGGCCGCCGAGGTACACGAGATAGGTCCACAGGGTTGAGGTGTTGGCCTCCACGCGTTCGCCGGCGTTGAACACCGGGCCGTTGCCCGCCAACAGGTTCCGCACGGTACGCAGTACGATGAGCCCGTCGTCGGCGATCCAGCGCCGCTGCCAGGCGCCCCAGCCGAACAGCGCCGCGGTCAGCAGCACACCGACCCAGAGGCTCACCCGCGCGGGCAGCTCGAGGCGGCGCGCGTTATCCGAAAATGACGGCCGCACCGACTGTTCCGATCAATGCCACCGCAAGGAACTGCAGCACGTGGTCACGCAGCGCGATCTCCTCCGGCTCGCCGGCCATCCCGCCGTCGACGTCCACCGCGTAGCGCAGGATCGCGATCGTGAACGGGATCATCGAGATGACCCACCACGAGCCCGAGCCGCCGTCGCGCTGGAACGCAAACAGCCCGTAGCACAACACCACCGCAGTTGCCGACAGCGTCCAGACAAACCGCAGATACGTGCCGGTGTAGCTCTCCAGCGACTTGCGGATCTTGGCGCCGGTACGCTCGGCCAACTGCAGCTCCGCGTAGCGCTTTCCGGCCACCATGAACAGCGACCCGAACGCCATCACCAACAGAAACCATTGCGACAGGCGAATGTGCGCGGCCGCACCGCCGGCGATCGCGCGGATCAGATAGGCCGACGAGACGATGCAGATGTCGAGCACCGCCTGATGTTTCAAGCCGAAGCAGTACGCCAGCTGCATTGCCAGGTAGACGGCCATCACGATCGTTAGGTCCGAATTGACGAAGAGCCACGAGATCGCCAGCGACGCGACACCCAGTACCACCGCCAACGTGTAGGCCAACCACTCGGGCACCACTCCAGCTGCGATCGGCCGGAACCGCTTCGTCGGGTGCTGACGGTCGGCCTCGACGTCGCGCACGTCGTTCACCAGATAGATCGCCGAGGCGGCCATACAGAACACGACGAACGCGATCGACACGTTCGTCAGCACGACGCGGTAGTTGTACGTGGCAGTGCCGAATGCCGCCATCGCCGCGGCGAACACCAGGACGTTCTTCACCCACTGCCGCGGCCGAATCGCGCGGACGATCCCGGCGATCAGGTTATCCGGCGGCCGAGTGACTGGTGCCGCTTCTTCACTCATCACGTGTTCCGATCTTGTTGACAAGCCGCGCGACGAGCGCGCCGACGACCACCCCGGTCAGCACGTCGCTGGGGTAATGCACGCCAAGTACCAAGCGAGACAACGCCATCGGTGGCACCACGAGCACAGGCAACGGCACGCCGGTGAGCGGAGCCATCAGGATGGCCGCCGCGGTGGTCGAGGTGGCGTGCGCGGACGGGAAGCTGAGCGCGCTCGGTGTGCCGACGTTCACCTCGACAGCGGGATGCTGGGGCCGAGGCCGGCGCACCACCCGCTTGATCACCACCGCAGCGGCATGGGCGGTGAACGCCCCCGCTCCCGCCAGCAGCCACTGCCGGCGCTTGTCAGGTTGCATCAGCGCGCCCGCAGCGGATACCGCCAGCCAGCCGGCACTGTGCTCGCCGAAGTGCGACAAGGCCCGAGCGGCGGTGACCACGCCGGGACGCCGCGCGAGCGCCGACTGAACTGCCACCAACGCGGCGACTTCGCCCTGCGGCTCCGATGGGTCAGCCATGGTGACCCGTCGGTGACAACAGCACCGATTCCCATTTCTCTTTACTCGTCAACACGGGCAGCGCCTCGCGGTACACGCGGCGCATCTCGTCGAAGCGGTTGGCCAACGTGCGGTGCCGGCGCAACGACTGGGCTAAGAGCGACAACATCTTTCGCCTATCACGCTGCCGGTAGACAACCCCGCGACCGTCAGCGGTAGTGACCGTGACGCCGTCGACGTTGCATAGCAAGAACCAGCGCGAGTCCTGCGTCGACACGTTCAGCTGAGGCCGCTCATGATGCGCGGAGTTGGCTTTGGTGAAGTTGTGCAGTATCCCGCGGGCCAAGCGAATGACCTTGGCGGGTGCGCTCTTCGGCTCGCCGACCCGGCCCACTACTCCCGACGGCGGCGGCAGCGCGGTCGCAGACGGCAACACCACCGCATCGGGGAAATTCCGGCGGATCCGGTGTACTTCCGGCAGCGCGGACTCCAGGATGGAGAAGATGTGCTCCGGCCCGGAGAGGAAGTCGTCGATGGCTTTGTTCTGGATGGCGACTGTCGAATACTCAAGACACAGAAGGTGTTTCAGGGTGGCCTTGAGCATGCTGCGCAGCAGGCCGCGAACGTCGCCGTCCCAGTGCATGGCCGCCACCACCAGCCGGTTGCGCAGGTGGAAATACGCCTGCCAGTCGATCGCGTCGTCCTTGTCGCTCCACGCCATGTGCCAGATCGCCGTGCCCGGCATAGTGACCGTGGGGTAGCCGTGCTCGGCGGCCCGCAGGCCGTAGTCGGCGTCGTCCCACTTGATGAACAGCGGCAGCGGCTGGCCCAGTTCGTCAGCCACTTGGCGCGGGATCATGCACATCCACCAGCCGTTGTAGTCGACGTCGATGCGGCGGTGCAGCAGCTTGCTGTCGGTGTCCTTGCCGCTCAATGGTTTCCGGGCGAAGTCGTGGTCGTACTCGGTGTGTGGCGCGTGGGTCCACATGAAGTTCGAGCGGTCGACGATCTCACCCATCACGTGCAGGTGGGAGGGATCCTGCAAGTTGAGCATTTGCCCTCCGACGAGGGTGGGCACCTTGGCGAACCGGCTCATCGCCAGCGCCCGCAGCACCGAGTCGGGCTCGACGCGGATGTCGTCGTCCATGAACAGGATCTGTTGGCAGTCGGTATTTTTCAGCGCCTCGTACATCACGCGGCTGTAGCCACCGGAGCCGCCGAGATTGGGCTGGTCATGGATGGATAACCGGTTGCCCAGCGGCGCAGCGGCTTCCGCGAAGCCCGGATGGTCGCGCACCTTGGCTGTGCCCTGGTCGGGCACGATGACGGCACCGATCACGTTGTCCACCAACGGGTCTGAGGTCAGCGCTCGCAACGCGTTGACGCAGTCGCCGGGCCGGTTGAACGTCGGGATGCCGACCGCGATGTTCGCGACGCCCGGCGCCGGCACGGGTGCGTACCACCCCGCGTTGTGCAGCGTGACCGCACTGTCAGTGGTGATGTCGAACCAGATCCAGCCGCCGTCCTCGAACGGCGCCAGATCGATCTCGATCTCGAGGATCCCCGGCTGATCGCCGTCGAACGCCCTGCCCTCCAAAAAGATTCGCGCTCCGGTCGCCTTGGTGCGGTACACATCGACGCGGCCGGTTCCGGTCAGCTCCGCGCGCAGCACCACCGATGTCAGCGTTGACCAGCGCCGCCAGTAGCTGGCAGGGAACGCGTTGAAATACGTCGAGAACGACACCTCCGACTCCGCGCCGATCTGCAGCGCGGTGCGACTGGCGGCATGTGCGCGCCGGGCGTTGGTGCTCGACTCCTCGATGTAGAGCTTCCGCACATCCCGTGGCTCGCCGGGCCGCGGCAGGATGACGCGGGCCAAGAGGCTGACAGCTTTCGAGGTCATTCGGCGTCACTATCGGTCAGCGGAGCGCCGTCGCGTAGATGGGGCACCAGCACGTTGTCGTACATGTTCAGCGCACTCGCGATCGCCATGTGCATGTCTAGGTACTGGTAGGTGCCCAGGCGTCCGCCGAAAAGCACTTTGGCCGAACCGGTTTCGGCCTTCGCGTGGGCTCGGTAGGCGGCCAGCAGCGCGCGGTCGGCCTCGGTGTTGATCGGGTAGTACGGCTCGTCGTCGTCCTCGGCGAACCGTGAGTACTCGCGCATGATCACCGTCTTGTCGCCCGGGTAGTCACGCTCGGGGTGGAAGTGACGGAACTCGTGAATGCGGGTGTGCGGCACGTCGAGGTCGTTGTAGTTCATCACCGGGGTGCCTTGAAAGTCCCCGCAGTCGCTCAATACTTCGACATCGAAATCCAATGTCCGCCAACCTAATCGGCCTTCTGCGTAATCGAAGTAGCGGTCCAGTGGTCCGGTGTAAACCACCGGCGCGTCCGGGCTGGCCGCCCGCAGCTCGTCGCGCACGTCGAACCAGTCGGTGTCCAGGCGCACCTCGATGCGCTCGTCGGCGGCCATGTTCTGCAGCCATGCGGTGTACCCGTGGACCGGCAGGCCCTCGTAGGTGTCGTTGAAGTAGCGGTTGTTGAACGTGTAGCGCACCGGCAGCCGGGTGATGTTGCCCGCGGGCAGCTCCTTGGGGTCGGTCTGCCACTGCTTTTGGGTGTAGCCCTTCACGAACGCCTCGTACAGCGGCCGGCCGATCAGCGAGATCGCCTTTTCCTCGAGGTTCTGCGCTTCGGCGGTCTCGATCTCCGACGCCTGATCGGCGATCAGCGCGCGCGCCTCGTCCGGGGAGAAGTAGCGGCCGAAGAACTGCGACACCAGGCCCAGGCCCATCGGGAACTGGTACGCCTGTCCGTTGTGCATCGCGAACACGCGGTGCTGGTAGCCGGTGAAGTCGGTGAACTGGTTGACGTACTCCCACACCCGCGTGTTGGAGGTGTGGAATAGGTGCGCCCCGTACTTGTGCACCTCGATCCCGGTCTGCGGTTCTGGCTCCGAGTACGCGTTGCCGCCGATGTGGGGCCGCCGCTCGATGACCACGACCCGCTTACCGAGCTGCGTCGCCACCCGTTCAGCGATCGTCAGGCCGAAGAAACCGGAGCCGACGACGAAGAGGTCGAAGCGCTTTGTCATCGGCAGCTAGGGTATCCGAGCTAGGCCTTCCCCCGTCGCTGCGCTCGCCCCGGGGCGCCGCCGACCCGTTTTCGCCAGGCTGGCGGCTGCCGAGCGGGTCGAAAGGTCGCGATTGCCTCACGATTCCGTCTCGCCACTCTGGTCTCATGATTCACGTCAGTACCATCGGACATGTTGGTATTGGCGGGTCGGCGAACGGCCGTCGACCGCGGGTGCCGGCACCAGTTGCACCTACTACGCAGACGATTCGTTGTCCAGATTGAGGAGACTTCCGTGCCGAATAGACGTCGACGCAGGCTCTCGACAGCCATGAGCGCGGTCGCCGCCGTGGCCGTCGCAAGTCCATTCGCAGTGACCGCTGTAACCGCATTGACCGCAAGTCCTCAGCCAGCGCCCGAGAAGCACGACTTCGTGCAGGCCGCGATGGTGACCGACCTGCCCGGCGAGATCGTGTCCGCGCTGCAGTCGAGCCTGTCGCAGTTCGGCATCGTGGTGCCCAACGTTCCGTCCGGCATCCTCGGGCCGGCCAGCACGCCGGCGAGTTCCGCGCTGCCGTCCCCCGGCGGCTTCACCGCCACGCCGGGCAGCCTGACGGCGCCGGGCCTGACCGCGACGGCACCGGGCCTGACGGCGACACCCACGCCGGGATTCACCGCGCTGCCCACGACGCCGCCGGTCACGTCGCCGGCGTCGGTGCTCGGCGAACTGGCCAATCCCGGGTTGTCCCCCGGCACGGCAGCCCTGACCGCGCCGAGTGTGACGGCGACGCCGCCCGGCCTGATCACGCCGCTGGCCGGGATCGATCCGGCGATGACCAGCCCTCTCGGTGCGGCGTCGAGCCCGACCAGCGTGCAGGGCGAGGTGCCGATCGGCGCGCCGCTGGGCCCGGACGGCCTCGCCGGCTACCCGGTCATGGGGGATCCGCTGACGGCAATGCCGTCGACCGCTCCAGCCAGCGGCGGACTGTTGTCCGAATTGTCCAGTGCTGCGGAGCAGCTCGGGGCCAGCCAGGCGATCGACCTGCTCAAAGGCGTCGTGGTGCCGTCCATCATGCAGGCGATCAAGTCAGCGGCACCCGCTGCTGAGGCGGCACCTGCCGCGGCGGTGCCGGCG
>DASWBF010000421.1:0-4709 GCA_036390735.1 Mycobacterium sp.
CAAGCCGGTGCTTACCGCGTTGTTCATCCGCGCCGGCGCGGTCGGCGGCATGCTCACACCCGCGTTGTCGACCGGCGTTGCGACCGGCGCATTCGTGGCGCTGGCCGTCAACCACCTGGGCGGAGAGGCCAGCGTGCCCACCCTGGGGCTCATCGGCGGCGCGGCGGTGCTCGGCATCACCCAGCACGCGCCGGTGTTCGCCGCGGTGTTCACCGCCGAACTCACTCATCCGCCGCTGGAGGTGTGGGCCATGCTGCTGTTCGCCGCGGTGGGGGCCCATCTTGTGCGTAAGGCCGTCACGGGCCGCCAGGCTGCGAAGGTGCCCGCCGAGCATTGAGCCACGTCTTCAGGTCAATCGCGCGCTGCCGTCGTCGAGATCGTCGCGGCCCAGTCCCATCGGCGTCGTCGCCGGGATGTCTCCACCGGCGATGACGAGCCGTGTGATCGGGGTGAGCGCCTGAAATAGCGCCTCGACGTCGTCGTCGTCCAGCGCGTCGAGCGCGGACAGTGCCAGCCGGTCGGTGCTCGACTCGATGTGCTCCTTGAGCTTCGCGCCCGCCACCGTCAACGCCCCGGCGTCGTCGAGCAGCCCACGTTCGGCCAGAGCTCGTTCGTGCTGTTGCCATGACACGTCGTCGTAGTCGCGGGCGCGCATGATGTAGTCGCGCGGCACCTTGCCGGCGGCGGCGTGCAGCACGTTGGATTCGCGGCCCGAGACGCCCTCCGCGGTCAGCACCGCGACATGGCCGTCTCCGCGATGCTCGCGCAGAAGAGTGCAGGTGTGCCACAGCGCGAGCACCGGCTTGTCGGGCCAGGGCAGCGCCCGGTTCGCCGCGAACAACGGACGGCCATCTGCCCCTGCGTGTTTCGCGGCCGTACCGGCCAGGCGGGCGGCAGTCTGCAGGCTGTCGTCGTCGGTGACGCCGTAGCGGCGCAGCGCGGCCACCGCCGATTCATGCCGTGCCCGCAACGCCGCCTCGGGACCGGCGACGGCCCACGCGCCCGTCAGCGCCTTGGCGACCCGTTCCGGTGCGAAGTTGTAGAACACCGCGGTGACGACCTCGGGCGGAACCTGGCCCAGCGGCGCCGACCGCGCGGCGAAATAGCCCATCCAAAATCCTCGATAGCCAAGGCCGTCCAGCGCGGCGCGCACCTCGGGCGCGAAGTAAGTCAATCCATGGACCGGCTCGAAGCGGTTGAAGAAGCGTCGTGCGAGTTCGGGTCCTCGTTTCACGTTCCAGAGTTAACCTCAACGTGCATACACGTGCAGAAACGGGGTACGCGCCAACCATGTCGCCGATCGTCGTGATGGGCGTGTCCGGCTCGGGCAAGTCAACGGTGGGTGCCGCGCTGGCGCAGCGCTTCGGCGTGCCGTTCGCCGATGCCGACGACTTCCACCCGCCGGCCAACATCGCGAAGATGACCGCGGGCGTTGCTCTCGACGACGACGACCGGCATCCGTGGCTCGACGCGATCGGCCGCTGGTTGGCTGACCGCTGCGACGGCGGCGGGGTGATGAGTTGCTCGGCGCTGAAGCGCAAGTACCGCGATCAGCTTCGAAGTCATTGTGCCCAAACCGAATTCGTGCATCTGAGCGGCTCACCCGAGGTCATCGCCGCGCGGCAGGCAAGCAGGCCCGGGCATTTCATGCCGGCGTCGCTGATGGCGTCACAGTTCGCGACGCTCGAACTGCTGCAACCGGACGAGCGCGGCGTGACCCTCGACGTCGATCACGACATCGACTCGATCGTCGGCGCCTATCTGGCGTACGCGCAGGAGAAGGAGAGCTGATGACGCTGACGTTGCTTGCCGCCGATCAGCCTCAGCCGGTGGCCGCGTGGTGGCAGTTGATTCTGGCGGCGCTGGCGGGCATCGCGTTGATCGTCGTGTTGATCACGGTCGCCAAGGTGCACCCGTTCCTCGCGCTGATCTTCGGCAGCCTGATGGTCGGCAGCGTGGCGGGGGAGAACCCCGAGAAGGTGCTGGAGTCGTTCGCCAAGGGATTCGGCACCACCGCGGCCGGCGTGGGAATTCTGATCGCACTCGGCGCGATGTTCGCGAAACTTCTCGCCGACTCCGGCGGCGCCGACGAGATCGTCGACACGATCGTCGGTCACGCGTCGCCGCGGGCGCTGCCGTGGGCGATGGCACTGGTCGGCGCGATCATCGGGCTTCCGATGTTCTTCGAAATCGGCCTGGTCCTTCTGATGCCGGTGATCTACCTGGTCGCGCGGCGCTCGCAGCAGTCGCTGATCACCGTCGGCATTCCGGCGCTGGCGGGGTTATCGGCGATGCACGGACTGGTGCCGCCGCACCCCGGGCCGCTGGTGGCGATCCAGAACCTGAACGCTGACCTCGGCATCACGCTAGCGCTCGGCGTGGCGGTGGCGATCCCGACGGTGATCGTCGCGGGTCCGCTGTTTGGCAAGCTGGCCGGCCGCTGGGTCGTGCTTGAGGCGCCCGACAGGTTCTCCACCGAAGGATCCGGCCCCAGCCCTGCCGACGAGGTCCGCCGCGACGAACCGGACAGGCAGTGGCGGCGGCCGTCTTTCGGCGTCACGTTGGCCAGCGTGCTGCTGCCGGTGGTGTTGATGATGGGCAAGGCGCTCACCAACATCTTCATCGACGACGAAAGCCAGCTTGTCCGCGTCGTTTTCAACGTCCTCGGCACGCCGTTGGTGGCGCTGCTGATCGCCGTGGTGGTCGCGATGTTCACCTTCGGTGTGGGCATCGGTATGTCACGCAACGAGGTGGCGAAGTGCGTTGAGTCCGGTCTTCCGCCGGTCGCGGGCATCATCTTGATCGTCGCCGCCGGCGGCGGGTTCAAGCAGATCCTCGTGGACACCGGAATCGGCACCATGCTCGCCGACTGGGCGAAGGGCGCTCACATCTCGGTGCTGCTGCTGGCATGGCTGATCGCGGTGCTGATCCGGCTTGCCACCGGTTCCGCAACGGTCGCCACGGTCACCGCGTCGTCGTTGATGCTCGGCCTGGTCGAGGGCATGAGCAGCGGCCAGGTTGCGCTGGTCGTGCTCGCCGTCGGTGCGGGCTCGCTGTTCTTCTCCCACGTCAACGACGCCGGGTTCTGGCTCGTGAAGGAGTACTTCGGCATGACGGTCGGGCAGACCATCAAGACCTGGTCCGTGATGGAGACCGTGCTGTCGGTGGTGGGGTTGGTCTTGGTGCTGGTGCTAGGTCTCGTGATTTGACCCGCCGACTCAGGCGAATTGCTCGTTGAACCGCTTCTGCGCCTGCTTGGTCGCTTTCTCGGCGCGCTTTTGGGTCTGCTTGCTCACCTTGTCGGCCCGCTTCTGGGCCTTCTTGGCGGCCTTCTTGCCGCGCTCCCTGGCGGTGTCGGCCCAGTCGGCACCGCGTTCGCGCGCGACGTCGAGCAGCGGCGAGACGCGCTCGCCGGCCACGTCGGCGAGCTCCCGCCCGCGTTCGGCACCGGTTTGCAGCCCGTGGCTGACTTTCTCGCCGACGGTGCCGAGCAGTGCGCCGCTGGACGTTGCTCCCACAGGCAGCGCAGCGGACACGGCCTCGGACGCCCGCTTGGCCGCACGACGACCGCGCCACCCGAGCGACGGCTTGCCCTCGGTGTCCACTGACGCGATCATCAGCCCGCCGAGCAGGCTCAGGTCGGTGAGGAAATCGCGACGCTGCTGCGCCTTGGCTTGTGGGTCGGTCTCGGTCCAGAACAGGTGCCCGCCAAGGCTTCCCGGCACCACAGTGCACGCCAGCGCCGCCGACGCCAGGCGCGGTAGCTTGCCGGTCGCCAGCAGCAGACCGCCGCCGATCTGCACCCCGGCGGTGACACGCGCCAACGTCATGGGGTCTTGGGGGACCTTGCTCGCCGCGGACGGAGGCAGCTTCTGCAGCCCCTCCGCGGTCGGACGCGCGGTTTCGGCGGCTTGCTCGGGCCGCCGGAGCGACTCGATCCCTTGTCCGATGAACACTGCTGATAGAAGCGGACGCGCAACTCTGCGAACTAGCATGCCTCCGGATGCCCTTCCTTTCCGGTTCGCAAACCATCACCTGAAATGTGATCGCACTCGCACCGTCGGCGGCGTTGCCGCCTACTTTGGCACGGGTTCGGGTTTAGCCTCGATTCCCGGAGGCGTCTGAGTCCGTTTTTCCTGTAAAGCCTTCGAAAGCCTGGCTGTACAACTCGGCTGGTAGACGGTGTATCGCCAGCGTATCCTGATCGATGGCCTCAATCGGATTGCTAGAGCGAAGATGGGAATCCTATTCGCGTTGTATCGGATAGTGGCATCCGAGGATCCAAACGACATTGTTGTAATTCTCTGTCTCACAGCTAGATTGCTCGGCGCGTCGCGCTGACCGAGCTAAAAACAGCTCTACCATAAATACATGCGGCTGCGGAAATCCAATTGAGGGCAGGGGCGGAGTACTTCACCGCGCCGAGCGGTGCGGGACAACGCCGCTACGAGGCACTGCGCGCCTACTTCATGGAGGAGGCCACCGCCGCCGAGGTAGCCGACAGGTTCGGGTACTCCCACCTCGGTGCATCAGATGGCCACCCTGCTGCGCACCGGCAAGCTCGACCCCTTCACCGAGACCAAGCCGGGCCCGAAAGGGCCGCACAAAGCCACCGGCGACGTCCGCGACAAGGTACTGGCGTTGCGGGCCGAAGACCGCAGCATCGGCGAGATCGCCGAGGCGCTGGCCGCCGCGGGGACGCCGATCTC
>DASWBF010000422.1:0-8491 GCA_036390735.1 Mycobacterium sp.
CCAACGGGTGCCCGTCGTCGGGTGGCGGAAGTTCGTACCAGGCAGAGGTCAGCCTGCTCTGCTGCTGCGGTCCGTCCACCCAGCTGCCGGCCACCGGTGTGCGGGCCGGGTCCAATCCGTACGGCAGTGGGACTGTCGACCTGTTGATCCCCGGCTGGGCGAGCTTTGTCGGTGCGTCCCAGTCGTAATCGGTGCCTGGCTGCGGCAGGTTCATGTGAAGTGCCTCGGCCACAATGTGTTCCGGTACACCATTCGGGGTGAACCCGACCGGCTTGCCCCCGCCCAGCGGACCCAGCGGCCCGTAGTCGCCGGGCACCGGCTTCAAGAAGCCGTTGTTGGGGTCAGGCTCGACGAGCACGTCATCGGCCAGGCCGCACCCGCCGACGAATACGCGCAAGTTCGCGGCCGCATTGGAATACGTCGGATACTGCCGCACCACACCAAGCAGCATCGAGCCCACGAACACCACCACCATGAAGCTGGCCGCTGCCGGGATCGGGGCCGCGGTCAACACCCGCGCGATCCGACCTTCCCCATGATCACGCGACACGAAGTGAAGCCACAGGGTATACAGGGCGGTGACGGCGAACAGAGCGAAAAGCATTGTGCTGATTGTAATTCCGCCGATTTTGGGCATCGCATTGTTAAACGGGATCCCGTAGCTCGACACGTACCACCAGCCGTTGGTGCTGGCGAAACACATTGCGAGCAAGAAGAACACGGCCGACACGAACGCCATCCGGTTGCGCGACCAGCGCAGCACCGAGGGCGACACCAGGACCGTGGCCACCGCCGCCATCGCCGCCCCGACCGCCGCGAACAACCCGAAGTGGTGCACCCACTTGGTGGGCGTGAACATCAGGAAGAACATCGTGAGGAAGATGACGCCCATCAAGCGCCACACCGGGCCGCGGGCCAATCCCGGAACTCGCTTGCGCCGCAACATGATGAACATGGACGCGAACAACGACAGCGCGGTGATCAGGAACCCGAACCGCCGCGACAGCGAACCGTCCACTGTCGGCAGAATCAGGTAGTAGTAGCGCAGATTCTCGGTGTACCAGTCCTGGTTGGGTCCGATCGCGGTGCGAATCCTCGTGGCCTCCAACACCGTTGCCAGGGTTTGGTCGGCGAATATGATCGTCAGCACAACGAACCCGGCCGCCAGCAGCGGCGCCACCAGTGGCCAGGTGCCGATCACGCGGTGCCGTCGCACCAGGATTCGCAGCAGCGGGCGGCCACCGGCCAACAGCGCGGCCACCGCGATGATCCCGGTCGGCTGGATGCCCAGCGTGAACGCGGCCGAGACGACCGCCAGCGCCGCGGGGGTCAACCGGCCGGAGATGATCGCACGTTCGATGAGCACGTAGGTGATCAATGCGCCGGTAGCAATCTGGCCCTCGGGACGCAGTCCGTTGTTGAACGGCATCCACGCCGCCAGCAGCACGATGCCGGCCGCCCACATCGCGGCCTTACTGGATGCCACAGCCGGGCCGAACCGGGGCAGCACCTCCCGGGAGAGCAGTAGCCAGCAGACCAGCCCGCAGATCAAGTCCGGCAACCGCATCCAGATGCTGGTGTCGCTGATGTGCGTCATCAGCGCGAGCACGTTGTAGTACCAACCGAACGGGTCCTCGGGACTGCCGAACCACCGGAAGTAGTTCGACATGTACCCGGCCCGGTCCGCGACACGGGCCATCTGCAGGATGTAGCCGTCGTCGGAGGAGTTGGCGCCGATGATGTGCCATAACAAGAAACCGCCGACCACGACGACGTCGGTTGTGGTGAAGAATCGCCAGCGCTGCGGGATCAGCCGGTGCATCCGACGCCCGTCGACGCGGTCGAGGCGCCAGAGCGCGAGCAGCGCGACGACGGTGGCCACGATCGCGACGATCATCGCGGTGAGTTTCAAAACCGTTGGCGTGGTGGAGAACCGGGTGTCGATCACCGCCGACAGACTCAACCCGGGCGGGGCAGGCCCGGTCAGGTCGGTGAACACCCCGACGATCCCCGGCCGCAGGTTCGGATCCTCGAACCCGCTACGCAGCGGTTTGCCGGTCGAATCGGTCAGCCCGACGAACGTGGCGAACGTGCCCTTATCTGACGAGGTGATGTCGATCCGGTCGCAGGCAGGCGAAACCACTTGGGCGCGGGGCACACTCGCCACCACCACATTGCGGTCCGTGATGTCGACGCGTTGGGTGGTGACGTTCACGAACAGCGCGTTGAGGGTCGCCTCCTTGCCTTTCTTTGGCGCGGTCGCCAGGACCAGACCACCCTGAGGCGGAAGCCCGCGGATCACGTCGCACGGCACGGTCACCGCCATCGACACTGGTGCCTGTGAAATCAGCGGTGACGTCACGTTCGACACCTCGCCCTGCTGAGGCCAGTTCAGCGTCGCGGTGGTCTGCTCGACCGGCAGCAGCGGGGTGGCGATCGACAGCACGAACCCGATCAGGCCAGCGATCGTCGCGACCCAGCGGGCGACGTTGACATCGCGCCGCAACTCGTCGGCGCGGTCCGGTTCCCGTTCAACGTTGGCGAATATGGCTGTCATGGCAGCGCCCTGATCGGTCCGGCGCGGGTCCAGCCCCGCACTGTGACGCTGCCCTGCTCGACGACGGCATTGGGCGCCTGGTCGGCGGGTACCAACCGTTCATAACGCTCGATCGAGCCCCAGTCGCGGTACCAGTCGTTACGCAGGTACGACGGCACCGTCTCGCTGCGCAGCAGCGCAGTCGTTATCAAGAACGGGCCACCGTCCTCGGTGGATTGCCACATGTTCGACGACACCACAGTTTGCTTGTAATTGGGCATAATCCGGTAGTCGGGCAATTCTGCGACTCCGAGGTGCTCGGAGAATGGTCGCTGACACGGGAAGTTCGCCGCTGTCGCGATGTCCATCAGCACAGGGGTCTGCGAACCCAGAAGCTGCTGAGCGGTTTCCAGGATCGGTACTCGCGGTGGGGTGAAGCCGAACCACTGGTCGGAGCTCAGGTTCGGGTCAGACGCGACGATGCGCGCGACGTTGGCCTCCGGCGGCGCCCAGGCTAGCGGGAATGTTAGGTTGCGCCATGCGTTCTGCGGTGGGACGTCGCCCGACGCGACGTCGATCGGCTCCACGATCGAGAGCGGCTGGAAGCTGCCGTCTGGCCGCTGTACCCCCCACTCCAGCTGCAGCGACTGACCGTAGTTGAAATTGCCGTCCTCGTCGTGCGACCAGATCGCGCCGGCGGCGGCCACCACCACGAGCGGCCGGTCCGGCGTCCGTGGCGGCAGCTGGTACCACACGGAGGTGGCCTTGGCGGCAACGGTGTTCTCGTTGTAGCTGCCCATCACAGGGGTCCCGGCCGGGTCGAGTCCGAACGGCAGGGCCACTTTGGAGCCGTTGACACCCTCCGGCCCGTAGCCGCCCTTCGTGCCCGCCGCATAGCCGATCCCCACGCTCGGCTTGTTGGGCGAGCCGTCGGAGTTCACGGTGCCCGGGTTGGCGGTGACGGGCTCGACGGGCTCGAGCTTGTCGCTGACGCCGTTCGGGGTGAATCCCACTGGGTTCTCGCCGCCGAGCGGCCCGTACTTGCCGAGCTTCTGGCCCGAAACGGGTTGCAGCAGCCCGGCGTTCGTGTCGGGTTCCACCAGCACGTCGTCGGCCATCGCGCAACTGGTCTTCGACAATCCGGAGGTCAGCGCGTCGAGGTTGGCCCTCGCCGTGGTGTAGACGGGGTAGCGTCGCGCGGCGCCGTAGGCCATCGACCCGACCTCGAGCACGACCATGATGATCGCGACCACCAACAGAGGCGTCGACGCGAGGATCCGGTTGCGACGGTTGTTGGTCACTTCGGTGTGCCCGGTGTAGTCGAGGCGGAAGTGCAGCCAGCCCGCCAGCACCCCTGTGGCGATGGCCAGGATCAAGAAAATCACCGTCACCGGGAATCCGGCGATCACTGGTTGCTTGTCAAACCACGGGACCCCGTAGTTGCCGACGTAAAACCAGCTGTTCAAGCCTGAGGTCGCCCACGCCAACACGAACAGCAGCGCGGTGACGTACAGCGCCAGGTTGCGGCGGCTGTGCAGACCGACCCGTGAGAAGGTGAACGCGGTCACCGCGCCCAGCGCGCCGGCCAGTCCGGCGAAGGCGCCGAACTGGACTGCCCACTTCGTCGGTGTGAACGTCAGCAGCAGCAGCCCGATCGCGGTGGTGCCGATCAGGCGCCAGACGGGCCCGCTCGCCACCCCAGGTAGGCGCCCGCGCCGGAGAACAACCGCGATTATCCCGAACAGGCACAGCAGCAACACCAAGACTGCGAAGCGACGAGTCAATGTCCCGTCGGCGCTGTCCTCTACGGTCAGGAAGTAGTACCGCAGGAAATCCTGATACCAGGGGATAGTCGGGCCCACCACATATTTTATGCGCGCCGACTCGGCGACCGTCGCGAGCGTCTGGTCCCGGAACACAACGACGACGATCAGCGACAGCGAGGCCAACAACGCGGCGATGGGTGCAAGTAGGCCGTCGTCGGCGCGGCGCCGGGCGATGATCCGGGCGACCGCGCGTGCGCCGACCAGCAGCGGCGCGAGCGCGATCAGCCCTTGCGGTGCGACCGTCGCGGCGAACGTCGCGACGACGATCGCGACCGCGGCCGGCCACAACCGTCGGGTGCCGATCGCGTTCTCGACGAGCATCCAGGTCAACAGCGTGCCGAACGCGATGATCGGCTCTGGCCGCAACCCGTTGTTGAACGGCAGCCATGCGGCCAGGAACACCGCGCCGGCCGTCCACACCGCCACCCAGTTGGCGGCCAGCGCGCGCCCGAGTCGCGGCAGCACGCAGCGGGAGAGGATCAGCCAGCAGCCGATGCCGGCCAGTGTCGCGGGCAACCGCATCCACACTCCGGCGGTGCTGACCGAGGCGAGCTGCCCGAGCAGGCTTTGGTACCAGTCGAACGGCGCCTCGGTGGTCCCGAAGTAGCGGTAGTAGTTCGCGACGTATCCGGCCTGGCCGGAGATGCGCGCGATGGTCAGGTTGTAGCCGTCGTCCGACGAGATCGCGCCGATGACGTGCCAGAGCAGCAGCGTGCCGACGACTCCAATGTCGGCTAACCACGTGGCGAACCCCACCCGGAGCCAGCGTGTCAGGCTGCCTCGAGGTCGTCGCCCGGAGCCCAGCCTCATGTCGCCGGCCCGGCGGCTCCGGAGGTCGAGCGCGGCCAGCGCGACGATCGCCGCGACCACACAGATGACGCCGAGCACCATCACAGCCCGCTTCAACAGTGTCGGCGACGTGATGAACCGGGTGTCGATGTCGACGCGCGCGGCCAGGCCGTCCCGTGGAGGCACTTTCAGGTCGGTGAACAACCCGGCGACTTGCGGCTTCTTCTCGACGGGCAGTGTCCCGGCCGCGCCGGGGATGCCGACGAAGTCCGCGCCGACGCCGCCGACGTTGGCCCAGATGTGTAGCACACCGCAGGCGCCGCCGGCGACGGCGGTCCTCGGCGCGACCGCGGCCACCGAGTCGCGGAACGCGACGACGACGGCGTCGGCGTTGGCGCGAACGAACAACCCGTACTTGCTCGCGTCCGTGCCGGCCGCGGGGATCGTCGAGAACACCAGTCCGCCCGAGCGGGGCAGCGTCGCGACGGCCGTGCAGGGGATCGTCACGTCGAGCGCCAGCGGCGCCCCAGACACCACCGGCGCGGTCACGTCGGACACGTTTCCGTCTGTCCCCGGCCCGTGCGGCCACAGGATCGTGGCGGTGGTCTGCTTGATGGGCAGCAGCGGAACCAATCCGCACAACACGATGCCCGCCAGCCCGGCCACCACCGCGATCAGCCGCGCGATGCGATGCGCCCGCTGGGACCGCTCGCTGCCTGGCACGAGGCCCGATCGTATGCGACGTTCCTAATGGCGCATCGGCGCCGGGCTCCACAGGCCGCTGCGTGTTGCCGAACCGAGATCGAGCCGGGCCGGCTTGACCTCCGGGTAGTACAGCGTGAGGCGCTGCAGCGAGCCCCAGTCGCGCGACCAGTCGTCGTTCAGGTAGGTGGCGACGGTGGTCGCCCGCAACAGCAGTTCGGTGATCCCCAGCGGGCCGCCGCCCAGGTTGTCCATCACCGGCGAGTTCGCCTCGGCGCCGAACCGGTCGGGCAGGATTCGCCACCTCGGGACCTCGACAACCCCGTCGTTGTGGCCGAACGGCCGCTGGCAGGGGAACGCCATCCCGACCAACCAGTCCAAAAGCACTGGGTCTTCGGACCCCACCACTTCCTGCAGCGTGCGCAGGTGCGCGATTCTCGGTGGGGTCAGCACGATCCAGTGCTGGGGCGCAAGGTCGTCGTCGGTGGCGGTCAGCCGGATCTGGGTGGCGTCGTCGGGGATTGCCGACATCGGCAGGCGCAGGTTGCGCCAGGCCGGCGGCGATCCGACGTCGGCGAAGCTCGCGCTGCCGGTGACCTTCTCGTCGTCGCCCGCCCACTGCACCTGCACCTCGCGGGGATCGAATCGGCCCGCCGCCGAGACCACCAGCACGGGCCCGGCCTCGTCGCGCGGCAGCCGGTACCACGCCGAGCGCAGCGCGGCGGGCGCCTGGATTCCGGATTGGTAGCTGCCCAGTACCGGCGTGCGCATCGGGTCGAGGTAGAACGGCAGCTGCGCGCGTGAGCCGTTGATTCCGGTGGCGACGGTGGTGCCGCCTTCGGTGCCCGTCTCGTCATTGGCGGCCGCACCGGTGGAGTTGTCGACGAACGCGCCGCTGCCCGGCTGCTGCATGACCGGGTCGGCGGACACGTCGGCCGGGATGCCGTTCGGCGTGAAGCGAAGGGAGTTCACCGCGCCGAGACCGTCGGCGATCGGCACCCCGATCGGGCTCAACATGCCCGCGTTCGGGTCCTGTTCCACCATCACGTCATTGGCGAGCCCGCACGTCTTACCGAACAGCGCTTCGAGGTTTGACCGTCCCACGGTCCACGCCGGATACTGCCCGATCATCGCGGCCGTCAGCGAGACCACCTCGAACACCACCAGCAGCCAGGTCAGAATTGCCAACGGCGACTGGACAATTCGCTGCCAGCTTCTGTCGGCACCGTCGTCGGAGTCGCGTCCGGAGAAGTGGAACCACGCGGCCGCCAACAGCACCAGCACGGTGAGTCCCAGCAGCATGGTGGTGAAGCCGAAGTGGAACTCGGGGAACGAATTTGACCACGGCACACCGAAATTCGAGACGTACCAGTAGCCGTTGACGCTTGCGAACGACAATGCGGTCATGAACAGCATCAGCGCGGCGAACACCGCGCGATTGCGCCGTGACCGCATCACCGCCGCGGTGACCGCGACGGCGGCCAACGCACCAAGAGATCCGGCCAGCCCGGCGAACACGCCGAAGTGGTGAGTCCACTTGGTGGGTGTGAACATCATCGCGAGGAACGAAATGACGGTAATGCCGATGATGCGGTTGCTCGGACCGGCCGCGGTGCCCGGAATTCGGCCCTTGCGCAACGTCATTGCGATGACCACCGCCAGCGCGACGAGAAGTGCCAGCACCGCGAACCGGCGCGCCACCGAGCCGTCCGGGGTCGCCATGAACAACCGCTCGTAGCGGATGTGCTCGTCGAACCAGGAGAGGCTCGGGCCGACCGCCGACTTCAGCGAGTTGGCCTCGATTTCACCGACCAGCGTCTGGTCGCGGAAGATCAGAATGACCGTGACGGTGCAGGCCGCGACGATCGGCGCCAGCAGTGCCAGATATCCGAACCGTGCCGACCGGCGGTGCAGGATGGTGCGCAGCGGGCCGATCGCCACCAGCAGAGCGCCGATCGACGCGATCCCGGTGGGTCCCGAAAACAATGTCAGCGCACCGATGATGCAGGCGACCGCCAACGGCAGCAGCCGGTTGGTGGCCACCGCGCGTTCCACCGAGCACCACGTCAGCAGGATGCCCAGCGCGATGATCGGTTCAGGCCGCAGCCCGTTGTTCAGCGGCAGCCAGAACGCCAGGAACATGCCGGCCGCCGTCCACGCCGCCGCGCGGTTGGTCTTCACCGCGTGGCCGAGTCGCGGGATCACTTCGCGGCTGATCAGCCACCAGCACATCAGCGCTATCACCAGCGTGGGCAGCCGCACCCACACGCTGGTGGCGGTGACGTGGGACCAGATCGACAGCAGGTCGTAGTACCAGCCGAACGGCGCCTCCGGTGTGCCGAACCATCGGTAGTAGTTCGCCATGTAGCCGGCGTTCTCCGACACCCGCGCCATCGTCAGGATGTAGCCGTCGTCGGCGGTGTTCGCGCCGACGAAGTGCCACCACACCAGGACCGCGGTGACCACGATGTCCAGCGGCGTGGCCGACCACCAGCGGGCCGGCAGGAACCGGCGGTGCCGCATCCCGTCGGCGGTGTCCAACACGTGCAGGGCGATCAGCGACACCACCGTCATCGCGACGCCCAGGATCATCGCGATCCACTTGATCAGCGTCGGCCCGCTGCTGTACCGCGTGTCG
>DASWBF010000423.1:0-9519 GCA_036390735.1 Mycobacterium sp.
CACGGCAACGAGATCCTCGCCGACCTGAATCCGCAGATGCCGCAGATCCGTGCCGACACCGAGAGGCTGGCCGACCTCGCCGGCGTGTACGCCGACGCGTCGCCAGACCTGTGGGACGCCTTGGCCAACGCGGTCGTCACAGCCCGCACCCTGAACGAGCAGCAGCTCGACCTCGACATGGCGTTGGTGGCCTCGATCGGTCTCGGCAACACTGGTGCCGACATCTTCGAGCGCGGCGGCCCATACCTGAGTCGCGGTGCCGAAGACCTCATCCCCACCTCGCAACTGCTCGACTACTACAGCCCCGAGATCTTCTGCATGTTCCGCAATTACTACGAAGTGGCCCCCAAGGTTTGGGAGGTGCTCGGTGGTTACAACGGCTACTCGCTGAGGTCGGCGGGAACCATCGTGGGCGCCGGTAACCCGTACATATACCCGGACAACCTGCCGCGAGTGAACGCCCGAGGCGGGCCAGAGGGAAAGCCGGGTTGCTGGCAGACCATCACCCATGATCTGTGGCCCATGCCGTATCTGGTGATGGACACCGGCTACAGCATTGCTCCGTACAACCACTTCGAACTCGGCCAACCGCTGGCAGTCGATTTCGTATGGGGGCGCCAGATCGGCGAACTCAGCATCAATCCGTAGTACGCTGACGAAATCTATTCTGCTGCAGCATATTCCGACGCAGGTGGCAGTCATGCAACTCCGTCGTCGAGTCCTCGTCGACGTGAAATCGTTAGCCAACTGCGACATCAAGATCGGGTGTAGATCGCCGGGACAGCGCGTGAAAGATGGTTCACTACCCCAGAACAACGACGTCGATCGCATGTGGTGCGGCATACGAAAGATGGGATGGAAGTGAACATGAGGTTCGTGTACAAGCTCTCGCGTGCCTGGGCGCGCCGGCTGACGGTCGCCGCCGTGATGGCGACGTTGCTGCCGGGTCTTCTGGGCGTTGTCGGCAGTGCGCCGGCAGCCAACGCGTTCTCGCGCCCGGGTCTGCCGGTGGAGTACCTGCAGGTTCCGTCGGCGTCGATGGGACGAAACGTCTTGGTGCAGTTCCAGGGCGGCGGTCCGCATGCGGTGTATCTGCTCGACGGCCTGCGTGCCCGCGACGATTACAACGGCTGGGACCTCGAGCTGCCGGTGTTCGAGTGGTACTACCAGTCGGGGTTGTCGGTGGTCATGCCCGTCGGCGGCATGTCGAGCTTCTACACCGACTGGTATCAGCCGGCGGTCGGCAACGGCGGCACCTGGACGTACAAGTGGGAGACCTTCCTCACCCAGGAACTGCCCGCCTACCTGGCAGCCAACAAGAGCGTGTCGACGACCGGCAACGCCGTGGTCGGGTTGTCGATGTCGGGCGGCTCCGCGCTGATTCTGTCGGCGTTCTACCCGGACAAGTTCGTCTACGCCGGCTCGCTGTCCGGCTTCATGAACCCGTCCGAGGGCTGGTGGCCGATGCTGATCGGCATGGCGATGAACGACTCCGGGGGTTTCAACGCGACGGCGATGTGGGGTCCGTCCAGCGATCCCGCGTGGCAGCGAAACGACCCGATGTTGCAGATTCCGCGGTTGGTGGCCAACAACACTCGCATCTGGGTGTACTGCGGCAACGGCACACCGAGCGAACTGGGCGGCTCCGATCTGCCGGCCAAGTTCCTGGAAGGGTTCACGCTGCGGACCAACATCACCTTCCGTGACAACTACCTGGCGGCGGGCGGCTCGAATGGCGTGTTCAACTTCCCCACCAACGGCACCCACTCGTGGCCGTACTGGGGTTCACAGTTGCAGGCCATGAAGCCGGACATCCAGCGGGTGCTGGGCGCCACACCCACTGCCTGACCGTTTGCGCCACTTCGGCCCCGGCACAGCGACGTGCCGGGGCCGAAGTGTCTCAGAGGGTCTCAGCCGCGCCAGCGCAGCGCTTCCAGTGCCACCGCCACATGAACGCTGGTGCCCTCCAGTGGGCGTGGCAACATCTCGTCGGCGCGAGCAAGCCTGCGCAGCAACGTGTTTCGATGTGTGTACAGCCTGGCGGCGGCCCGGGACGCGATGCACTGTTCGTGGACGAACGTCAGCACCGTCCGGTGCAGCTCCGGGCTGGCTGACTCGAATTCGCCGAGAGTGTCTCTGATGAATCGGTCGGCTCGCTCGGGGTCGGCCATGATCAGCGCGACGAGTTCGACGTCGGTGAAGCTGGCCACCCGCTGCGCGGATCTCAGCCGGGCCACCATGCGCTGGGTGGTGACCGCGTCGAGGTGACTGCGGCGGAATCCCTCGACGCCGGCCGCGGTGGGGCCGATCGCGATCCGCACCCCGGAGAGCTCCTCCAGCGCGGCCGCGACCCGAGCGGCGTCGGGACCATCGCGGCCGGGAATCCACACCCAGCGGGTCGCGGCGCTGGACTGAACGCTCAGCGGACGCCGGCCGTCCACCGATTCCATCAACGCTTCCGCGGCACGGTCCAGGTCGGCCAGATCGGTGTCGGGCTCGTCGCCCCAGATGACGGCTGCCGTGTGACTCTGATCGAGGCGATAGCCAAGCCGGCTCTCCGCTCGCTGGCGGGTAATCGGCGCGCCGTCCAGGATCAGAGCGACGACTTCCCGACGCTCGGCGTGCGTGCCGCGGGTGAGCTCTTCGCGTTCGATCTCGACCTGCCGGTAGATACCTGCGATCGTCGAGTCGACGAACGAACTCATCGAGCGCGCCGACACGTCGAGCACCTCGCGCAATTCCTCGGGATCCGAGGTCAACCCGAAGACGATCTGCATCCAGAACCGCCACGCCACGTTATGCCCGATCCGGTAGGCGTCCACGGCAGACTCGTCGAGGCCGCGGCGAACCAGGTCACGGGCGATATCGAGCGTCTCGGGACTCAGATTGGCCGGTACCGGTGCGCATGGATGACTGATGTTGGCGGCCGCCCAGTGCAATAGATTCGCGCGGTTGCTCCGGCGGGTTGCTTCGGTCAGGACCGGATCGGCGGCGATGGTGCGCATGTACTCCGACGACAGGGTGGCCTCGTCCATCTCGTCGAGCCACGACTGCGGCAGATTCAGAACGAACTCGGCGCCTTGCCGCACCAGGTCGCACACCCGCTCGGACGCGCGTTCCCAGGCCATGCCGACCACCGTAGTCGGCCAGTGCACACTGCACCACCAATTAGTGAAATAGGTGCGTAATGCCCTTGTTTGACTACGGTGTTCCCGCCGACGATTGGACTCGATCAACCAGTCAAAGGAGCCAGCGTGACTGCCACCTCACAGGTCCGAACCGACCACGTCGACGTCCTGATCGTCGGCGCAGGCATCTCCGGAATCGGTGCTGCCTACTATCTGCAGACCCGGCAACCTGCCAAATCGTTCACGATCATCGAGGCACGCGGCGCCACCGGCGGCACCTGGGATCTGTTCCGCTACCCGGGAATCCGCTCGGACTCCGACCTTCACACCTTCGGCTACGAGTTCAAGCCATGGGAGGACGAGGACGCGATCGCGAGCGCCGACAAGATTCTCGCCTACCTCCGCGAGACCGTCGCCGAGAACAACATCGAGCGCCACATCCGGTTCCACCACAAGGTGCTCGGCGCCGCCTGGTCGAGCGACGACGCCCGGTGGCGGGTCGAGGTAGAGCGCGTCGACACCGGTGAACGTCTGACGATCAGCGCGAGCTGGTTGTTCTGCGCCGGCGGCTACTACCGCTACGACGAGGGCTTCACCCCGCACTTCGAGGGCACCGAGAAGTTCCGCGGCCAGATCGTGCACCCTCAGCATTGGCCGGAGGATCTCGACTACCGCGGCAAGCGTGTGGTCGTGATCGGCAGCGGCGCAACCGCTGTCACGCTGGTTCCCGCGATGGCCGATGAGGCCGGGCACGTGACGATGCTGCAGCGCTCACCGAGCTACATCATGCCGGTGCCGTCGAAGGACACGATCGCCAACGCGCTGAAGAAGGTACTGGGCAAGCGGCGCGGCTACGCGATCACCCGGCGCAAGAACATGCTGAAGCAGCGCGCGGTTTACCGCCTGTGCCAACGGTATCCGCGGGCCGCGCGGCGGATGATCCGCTACATCAACGCCAAGCAGCTGCCCGACGGCTATCCCGTCGACGAGCACTTCAACCCGGTCTACAACCCATGGGAGCAGCGGCTGTGCGCGGTACCCGACGCCGACATGTTCAAAGCCATCCGCGATGGCAAGGCCTCCGTGGTCACCGACCGCATCGTCACGTTCACCGAGCGGGGCATCTTGCTGGAGTCGGGCGCAGAGCTGGAAGCCGACATCATCATCACCGCAACAGGATTGAACCTGCAGGCCTTCGGCGGCATCGCGCTGAGCGTCGACGGCGAGCCGGTGCACCTGCCGAACACGGTGGCGTACAAGAGCATGTTGCTGTCGGGTGTGCCGAACTTCGCGTTCGTGTTCGGCTACACGAATTCGTCGTGGACGCTGAAAGTCGGTCCGCTGTGCGAGCACTTCTGCCGGCTGCTCGCGCACATGGATGCGCACGGCTACGACACTTGCTATCCCGAGGTCACCAACCCGGACATGTCGACGCGGCCGCTGCTGGACTTCGACGCCGGGTACGTGCAGCGCGGGGTCAACCAGCTGCCCCGCCAAGGTGATCGTGGCCCGTGGCGGATGGTGATGGACTACCGGCGCGACGTCGAGGTGCTGCGCGACGGACCGGTCACCGACGACAACCTGCGCTTCCGCACGTCGGTGCCTGCCGAGCGGCTGGTGAGCGCATGACATCTGGTGAGCGCATGACATCAGGAAAGGTCGCGGTGATCACCGGCGCGGGGTCGGGCATCGGGCGGGCACTGGCTGTCGGGTTGGCCGAACGCAACGCACGGCTGGCGCTGTCGGACATCGACGAGACCGGCCTCGACGGCACCGTGGAGCAGGTGAAGTCGCTCGGCGCGGAGGTGCACGCGCAGGTGCTCGACATCACCGATCGCGACGCGGTCAGCGCCTACGCCGCTGCGGTCCACGACCACTACGGGGTGGTGCACCAGATCTACAACAACGCGGGCATCGCCGGCGGCTCGACGGTGCTGGACACCGACTACGCCGCCTACGAGCGCATCCTCGGTGTCAACCTGTGGGGAGTCATCAACGGCACCAAGGAGTTTCTGCCGCACCTGATCGCCTCCGGCGACGGGCACGTCGTGAACATCTCCAGCCTGAACGGGATCATGGGACAGGCCTCGCTGTCCGCCTATTGCGCGTCGAAGTTCGCGGTGCGCGGATTCACCGAATCGCTGAGCGTGGAGATGCTGACGGCCGGGCACCCGGTCAAGGTGACGGTGGTGCATCCCGGCGGGGTGAAGACCAACATCGCCACCTCAGCGTTGTCGCAGGCGCAGCGGGCGGGAGTCGCGACGGCCGAGCAGGTCCGGCGCACCGACAGCTACAACGAGAAGCTGCTGAAAATGCCGCCGTCTCGGGCGGCGACGATCATCCTCGACGGCGTCGAGGCCGGCAGGAGCAGGGTTCTCGTCGGCAACGACGCGAAGCTGGTGGACCTGCTGGTTCGGCTGCTGCCGCGCTGGTACCCGCTGTTGCAAGCGCGCCCGGAGCACCGCCTACTGCCCTCTTAATCCCGCTGGATCTTCGGCTCTTCGCGCAAGCGGCTCATCGCACCCGCAGAACGACTTTGCCTTTGGCTGCGCGATTCTCCAGCGACGCCACCGCCGCGGCGGCCTCCTCCAGCGGGTACACCTGCGGATCAGGCGCCGGCAGCCGGCCGGAGGCAAGCAGCCTCTCGAGCCCCGCCCACTGCTCGGTCAGCGCGCCGGGGTGCTTCAGAGTCCACGCGCCCCAGCCGACGCCGACCACGTCGATGTTGTTGAGCAGCAACCGATTCACCTTGACGGTAGGGATCTCACCGCCGGTGAAGCCGACCACCAGCAGCCGTCCCGCCGGCGCCAGGGAGCGCAGTGAGTCGGTGAAGCGATCGCCTCCGACAGGGTCCATCACGATGTCGACGCCGCGACCGTCCGTCAAGTCGTTGACCGCGTCCTTGAACCCGTCGGCCAGCACCACATCGGTGGCACCGGCCGCCGTCGCGATCTGCTTCTTGGCCTCGGTGCTGACCACTGCGATCGTCCGCGACGCCCCGAGCACCGGCGCGATCCGCAGCGTCGACGTGCCGATCCCGCCGGCCGCGCCGTGCACCAGCACCGTTTCGCCCTCTGAGAGCCGACCCCGCACGGTCAGCGCGAAATACACGGTGAGGTCGTTGAACAGCAGGCCCGCACCGGCTTCGAAGCTGACGATGTCGGGCAGCTTGAACGCCCGCTGCGAGTCGAGCACGGCGACCTCGGCCATGCCACCGCTGATCATCGTCAGCCCGACGACCCGGTCCCCGGGCTGCACGTGGCAGCCGTCCGGGGCGGTCCGCACGACGCCCGCAATCTCGCCGCCCGGCACGAACGGCGGCTCCAGCTTGTACTGGTACAGGCCGCGGCTGAGCAGCACGTCGGGGAACGCGACGCCCGCGGCGTGCACGTCGACCACCACGCCGTCGCCGCTGGGTTCGGGGATGTCGGATACTTCGATTGCGTCTGGACCGTCAAGCCGAGTCACCTGTGCCGCGCGCATGCCACCTCCGTCATCAGCCCGCGGCGAGAAAGCCTATCGTTCGAAGCGACCCAGAATAAACGGAGGCGTCGTATGCAACTCGCGCTGACGGACGACGAGGCCAAGTTTCGCGATGAGCTGCGCGAGTTCTACACGAGCGAGATCCCGGCAGAAATCCGGGAACACGTGCGGGAGGGTCGGGAGATCGTTCGCGACGATATCGCGACCAGCCACCGAATCCTGAATGCCCACGGACTGGCGGTGCCGGGCTGGCCCGTGGAGTGGGGCGGCAAGAACTGGACGCCGACACAGCACCAGATCTGGCTCGACGAAATGCAGTTGGCGTGCGTGCCGGAACCGCTGAACTTCAACGCGAAGATGGTCGGGCCGGTGATCGCGGAGTTCGGCTCCCAGCAGCTCAAGGAGCGTTTCCTGCCGCCAACCGCCAACATCGACATCTGGTGGTGCCAGGGCTTCTCCGAACCCGACGCCGGCTCGGACCTCGCGTCGCTGCGGACCACGGCCCAGCGCGACGGTGACAGCTACGTCGTCAACGGCCAGAAGACGTGGACGACGCTGGGCCAGTATGCGGACTGGATCTTCTGCCTGGTGCGCACGGACCCGCAGGTGCCGAAGAAACAGGCCGGCATCTCGTTCCTGCTGATCGACCTCGACACCCCGGGCATCACAATGCGCCCGATCAAGCTGATCGGCGGCAGCGTCGAAGTCAACGAGGTGTTCTTCGAAGACGTGCGGGTTCCCGCCGACCAACTCGTCGGCGAGGAGAACCGAGGCTGGACGTACGCGAAGTTCCTTCTGGGCAACGAAAGTACCGGTATCGCGGGCGTGGGCAGAACGAAGGTCAAGATCGCGGCCGTCAAACGGCACGCCGAGGAGAAGGGCGTGCTCGACGACCCGCTGTTCGCTGCGCGCCTTGCCGAAGTCGAAAACGACTTGCTCGCACTGGAACTCACTCAGATGCGAGTGGTGGCGGGGTCGACGGGCGGCAAGCCGAACCCGGCATCGTCAGTGCTGAAGCTGAAGGGTAGTCAGCTGCAACAGGCGGCCACCGAACTGCTCGTCGAGCTGGCCGGCGCCGATGCCTTGCCCAATCACGCAGGAGACCACATCGAGTCACCCGGGTGGGCTCAGCGCGCCGCACCGACCTATCTGAACTATCGCAAGACGTCGATCTACGGCGGCAGCAACGAGGTTCAGCGCAACATCATCGCATCGACCATTCTTGGATTGTGCGGCGGGACATGGACTTCCAATTCACCGAAGAACAGACCCTGCTGCGCGACACCACCCGCAGCCTGCTGTCGCGCAGCTACGACCAGGAGAGCCGCAACAAGGTCGCCGACACAGAACTCGGCTGGAGTCGGGAAGTGTGGAACCAGCACGCCGAGATCGGAATCCTGGGGCTCGGTTTCGACGACGATGCGGGCGGACAGATCGAGCTCATGGTGGTGATGACCGAGATCGGGCGGCACCTTGCGCCCGAGCCCGTCGTCCACGCCGCGCTGGTCCCGGGCAGCCTGATCGCCGAATTGGGCACTGCCGGGCAGCGTGGGCTGCTCCACGACATCGCCGCGGGCCAGCGGCTGCTCGCGTTCGCCCGCGAGGGCACGACAAGCGCTGCGCGGCAAAGTGATTCGTGGACACTGGATGGCCGCAAGAACCCCGTGCTGGCCGGTGACAGCGCCGACACCCTGGTGGTCAGCGCCGCGCTGCCCGGCGGCGGCACCGGGGTGTTTCTGGTCGACGCGACGGCCGTCACCCGGCACCCGTACCGCACGTTCGACGGTCGGCGCGCTGCCCAGATCGACTTCGATAACACGCCGGCGCAGCCACTTGGTGACGCGTCCGACTCGTCAGAGCAGATTCAGCGCGCGGTGATTCGCACGCAGTCGGCGCTGTGCGCGGAGGCGGTGGGTGCAATGGAAGAGGCGTTGCGGCTGACCACCGAATACCTGAAGACGCGCAAGCAGTTTGGCGTGACACTGAACAAGTTCCAGACGCTGACCCAACGCGCGGCCGACATGTACGTGTCGCTCGAGATGGCCCGCAGCATGAGCTACTACGCCGCGATGTCAATCGCCGACGGGCACGTCGATCCGCTCGTCGCGTCGCGCGCGAAGCTGCAGATCGGCCGCTCGGGTCGGCACGTCGGGCAGGAGGCGATCCAGTTGCACGGCGGCATCGGGGTGACCGCGGAATACCCGATCGGCCATTACACGGCGCGGCTCACCGCGATCGAGCAGACGCTGGGCTCGTCACGAGATCACCTGCGGTTGCTCGCCGGACGGGTCGGCGATTACGACGTCGTGACTCTGTAGTGCCTGCGATAGGAGCCGACACTTACACGGCTACGAAGACACGAATGATAAGTGCAAGCGGTGGATTCTTTCGCCGAAGTAAATATCCCAAATTACCGGATTCGATTCCCGTTGCTGGGACATCCAGCTATATTTGGGGCTTCCTGTGGCCAGGCGGAGGAGAGGTGAACGGAGTTGGGTGAAACACCTGTCATTCCCGTTGCTGTCATCGGGATGGTCTGCCGGCTTCCGGGCGGCATCGACTCCCCCGAAGGGCTCTGGCAGGTGTTGCTGCGGGGTGACGACCGTGTCACCGAGATTCCGGCCGGGCGGTGGGACGCTGACGAGTACTACGACCCCGAGCCTGGTACGCCCGGCCGGTCGGTGGCGAAATGGGATGCGTTCCTAGACGACAGTGCCGGCTTCGACGCTGAGTTCTTCGGTATCAGTGAGCGGGAGGCAACCGCGATCCCCAGCACCGGTTGTTGCTGGAGACCTCTGGGGAGGCCATCGTGCATGCCGGTCTCAACCCGGCGACGATGGCCGACTCGCGGACCGGTGTGTTCGTGGGATTGACTCACGCCGACTATGCATTGCTGGCCGCCGATGCC
>DASWBF010000424.1:0-6928 GCA_036390735.1 Mycobacterium sp.
ACCTCGGTGATCACCCCGAGCGTGCCCTCGCTGCCGATGAACAACTTCGTGAGCGAAAGTCCCGCAACGTCTTTCAGCCGCGGGCCGCCGAGCCGCACCGCGGTGCCGTCGGCCAGCACCACCTGCAAGCCGAGTACGTAGTCGGTGGTGACGCCGTACTTGACGCAGCACAGCCCGCCGGCGTTGGTGGCGATGTTTCCGCCGATGCTGCAGATCTCGTACGACGACGGGTCGGGCGGATACCAGAGCCCGTGTTCGGCGACAGCGCGTTTCACCTCGGCGTTGAAGAGCCCCGGCTGCACGACGGCCGTGCGGGTGACCGGGTCGACGGTGATATCGCGCATCCGCTCGGTGGAGAGAACGATGCCGTTGTCCAAAGCCGTTGCACCACCTGATAATCCGCTCCCCGCACCGCGTGGCACCACCGCAACGCGATGCCGGCTCGCCCACCGCAGCACGGCCTGCACGTCCTCGGTGCGGCGCGGACGCACCACCGCCATCGGCTTTCCCGCCGACGGATCGAAAGCGCGGTCCTGGCGGTATGACTCGGTGATCGCCGGGTCGGTGACGACCGTGCCGTCCGGCAGCGAGGCAATCAGCTCAGCGAGGACGTCGTCGGTCACGTCCCGATCCTAGGGCATCCCTACTTGACGCCGGGCACGTGGCGCAGCGCCTTCAGTCCCATGGTCATCGCCTTCGCGTAGCGGTCCGCGCGGATCCACGGGGGCGCCCCGACGGGCACGAGTTTCTCGATCGCGATGGTCTGCGACTCCGTGTACTTGAGGATGCCCTGCTGACCGTGCCGCCGGCCGAGGCCGGAGTCCTTCATGCCGCCCATCGGCGCATCCACTGACGCCCACGCTGCGGCGTAGGCCTCGTTGACGTTGACGGTGCCGGCCTGCAGACGCGCAGCGACGCCCCGTCCGCGGTCCGGATCCGACGTCCACACACTGAAATTCAGCCCGTAGGCACTGTCGTTGGCCTTCGCGATCGCCTCGTCCTCGGTCTCGACGCGGTACAGCGACACCACCGGGCCGAACGTCTCGTCGGCGAACGCGGCCATGCCCTCTCGCACGCCGGTCAGGATCGTCGGCTCGTAGAAGTACGGGCCAACGTCGGGCCGCGCCTGGGCACCCGCGAGCACGCTCGCGCCCTTGCTCACCGCGTCGTCGACGTGATGGCCGACGGTTTCGAGCTGCTTCTCGTTGATCAGCGTGCCCATGTCCGCCGAATAGTCCAGTGCGCCAGACAAAGTCATCGCCTTGGTGGCGGCGACGAACTTTGCGACGAAGTCGTCCCACAGCGCAGCGGCGACGTAGATGCGCTCGACCGAGATGCACAGCTGGCCGGCGTTGCTGAACGCGGCACGGACCGCTCCTCGTGCGGCCTTCTTGACGTCGGCGTCGTCGAGCACCAGCAGCGCGTTCTTGCCGCCCAGCTCCATAGAGCAGTCGATCAGCCGCTCCGCGGCCTGCGCCGCGACGGTGCGCCCGGTAGCGGTGGAACCGGTGAACATCAGGTAGTCGCTCTGTTCGATGATCGGCGTGCCCAGCTCCGATCCCGGGCCCGTCACCTGCTGCACCAGGCCCACCGGCATGCCGGCCTGCTCCAGCATCTGCACGGCCCACAGCGCCGAGAACGGGGTGCGGTCGTCGGGCTTGGCCAGCACGGCGTTGCCGGCGACGATCGCCGGCAGAGCGTCGCTGATACCGAGAGTCAGCGGATAGTTCCACGGCGAGATGATGCCGACCAGTCCCTTGGGATGGTGGTGTTCCCACACCTCGGTCAGCACGAGCTGCACGCCTTGCCGCCGCTTCGGTGTCAGGTACTCCTCGGCGGTGTGCGCGTAGTAGCGCGCCGTCAGGCACACGTCGATGACCTCCTCGAACGCGTGCCGGCGCGCCTTGCCGTTCTCCAACTGGATGATGTCGAGCACTTCGTCCTGGCGGCTGAGCACGAGATCGTGGAAGCGCAGCATGACCTCGGCGCGCTCGCGTATCGGCCGCGCCGCCCACTCCGACTGCACCTCACGGGCTCGGCGCGCCGCCGCGACGACGTCCTCGGGCGTGCAGTGCGGCACCCGTCCGAGCGGCTCGCCGGTCATCGCATTCGTGATCTCGCGGTAGGCGCCTGCGTTGGCGCTGGTGACCCGCGCCGCGAGCGTCTCCAACAGCGGGCCGGTTCGCGCGCCTGCGGTTGGCTTTGTCTGGCGAAGCGTGGTCATCGGCGGTCTCCCTCGATCAGGCGCGGCATGGCATGGCTAGCTCCATACTTCTCTCGCCGAGTAGCCGAGGGAAGACCGGCGGAAACGAATCCGGGTCGCTACGGAGTCGGCGGCAAAGGTTCGGCAGCTCCTGGCTGTTGCGGTCCGGCCGGAACGCCAGGTGGAGGAGTTGCGCCCGGATCCATCGGGCGCTGCGCCAACATCAGCAGCCCGTCCTTCCAGGTGAGGTCCTCGCTCTGTATCGCCTGCCAGATTCCACGCAGATAAGAGGTGCGAGGACCCTCGTTAATGGGCGTATCGGTGGTGCCGGGCGGCAGATTCCCCGGGCTGGGCAGGTGCGGGACCTCGGCTGGTGCGTCGGCCTGTGCGGCGACGGGTGCGGCGTCCGTGGCGGCCGCCTGGTTGACGACGACGTCCGGTGCTGGCGGGGCGTCCGAGGCCTCCGGATCTGCCAGTGCGGTCGGCGCCGCAATCATTGCCGCCGCACAAGCGGCTGCGGCAAGCCCGGCTAACCGGGCGTTGGCTCGGATGTTGATGTTCACCGTCAAACCTCTCGTGTACTGCGAAGCCACTGCCTAAGGCTTCCGTTCGAGCACCGGATTCGTTACAGACGTCCTCGGCGACGTTGATCAGGCGACCCCAATTTTGGCGGTGGAGGGCTACGGCCCGCAAGTCGACGGCCGGTCCAGCTCGTACAGCGACGGCAGCCCCAGCGACACCAGCCCGACGACAATCATCGGAATGGCCAGCGCCAGAAACGTGATCTGCAGTCCGAACATGTCGGCCAGCGGACCGGCCAGCATGAAGCCCAGCGGGCCGGCCGCATAGGCCAGCGACGTCATCACACCGACCACGCGGCCCCGTAGTTGCGGCGGCGACTTCGTCTGCATCACGTAGTTGTAGATCGGCGCGATGGGCCCGTACACCAGTCCGACCAGGGCGCACAGCAGCATAATCACCGGCAGGGGCGGCAGCACCGAGATCGCCGCGGTGCACACACCGAGCGTGAGGGTGGCGATCAGTAAGGTGACCCGCCGGCTCATTCGCCGCACGAGTAGTGGGTAGGCGAGCGCGCCGACGAGCCCGCCGATGCTCAGCGCCATCAGCACCCAGCCGAGCTGGGCGGGTTCGCTGCGGTCGGTGAAGTACTTCGGGAACAGCACGCTTTCCATCGGGAGGTACAAGCCCGTCATCGCGAGGTCGATCAAAGCGAGTGTGCGCAATACCTTGAGGTTCCAGACGAACCGCAGTCCCTCGATCATGCCCGACCACACGCCTTCGGGACGCTCGTCGACGGTCGGCGGCCCGGCGCCCTCAAGGCGCAGCAGGCTGACCGCGACGATCGACAACGCGAACGTCGCCGCCGTCACCCACATCGTGTTGATGCCACCGACCGTCGCGATCAACAGCCCGCCGAGCCCGGGGCCGACGATGTAGGCGACGTTGAACGTCGCCTCGTACAACCCGTTCGTTTGGTCGAGTGTCCAGCCGGCGCGGGCCGCCGCCTCGGGAAGCATCGACTCGCGTGCCGTGATCCCAGCAGGGTCGAACAATGCGCCGAGCGCAGCGAGCGTCGCGAGAACGGTGACGTTCACGGCGGTCTCGCCGAGTAGCAGCGCCAGCACCGGAATCGCCACGACGGTCGCCCCCGACAGCACGTCGGAGATGATCGAGATGCGCTTCCTGCCAAGGAAGTCCACGGCGGTGCCGGCGAGCAGCGTGGAGAAGAGCAGCGGCAGCGACGCCGCGCCGGCCACGATCGACGCCTCCAGCGCGCTGCCGTTGCGCTGCAAGACCAGCCACGGGAACGCCACGATGCTGATGCCATTGCCCGCCGCGGCTACCATCGTGGCGAACAGGAGCAGGTATACCGGCGCGCGCGACGTGGTGGATTCGGTCCGGCGGGGCAGAGCGAAGCGACGGGGGGAAGGTTCTGACATGGGAATCTGCCCGGAATCTAGCAGTGAGACATCCGGGTCGACGACCGATTTTCCAGCCGTGCACAGTGGACCGGTGCGCTTGCCTCATCCGCGACTCGGCACGCTCTTCGACTCGCCGGTGCCGCCCGGTTCGGGCTGGCCCGACGATCCGGCGACCGCGACGACGCCGGTCACGTCGGCACCCGAGCAGGTGGTCGCCATGGCCGATTCAGTGACGTCAGTGGCGCAACTCGACGCGGCGGTCTCCGTCTGTCGGGCCTGCCCGCGGCTGGTGGACTGGCGAGAAGAGGTTGCCCGCGTCAAGCGGAAATCCTTTGCCGCGCAACCATACTGGGGCCGCCCGGTGCCGGGATGGGGATCTGAGCGGCCGCGGGTGCTGGTGGTCGGGCTGGCACCGGCGGCCCACGGTGGTAACCGCACCGGCCGCGTCTTCACGGGCGACCGGTCCGGAGACGTGCTGTTCGCGGCGCTGCACCGCGCGGGTCTGGCCAACCAGGCCCTGGCGCTCGACGCCGCGGACGGACTTGAGCTCGTCGACACCCGCATCGCCGCGGCCGTGCGCTGTGCGCCACCGGCGAACGCCCCCACGCCAGCCGAGCGGCAGACCTGCGTGCCGTGGCTGGACGCCGAGTGGCGGCTGGTCGGCCCGCACGTGAAGGTGATCGTCGCGCTGGGCGGCTTCGCGTGGCGGGCCGCGTTGCAGATGGCGCGCGTCGGGTCGCCGTTGCCGCGCTTCGGACACGGGGCGGAAGCCACCGTCGGCGCCGGCGTGCAGCTGCTCGGCTGCTACCACCCGAGCCAGCAGAACACGTTCACCGGCAAGCTGACCGCCGCGATGCTCGACGACGTGTTCACGCGGGCGCGGGCCGCGGCGGGAATTACCGGCTCCCACGGGCGTTGACATTCACCGATGCGCCTTTCAGTACTCGACCTCGTCCCAGTCCGCGCCGACCAGTCCACGGCGGACGCGTTGGCCGCGACGCTGCGCTTGGCGCAGGCCGCGGACCGTCTCGGCTACACCCGCTATTGGGTCGCCGAGCACCACAACATGCCCTCGGTCGCGGCGACCAGCCCTCCGGTGCTGATCGCTTTGCTCGGCGCACACACGTCGCAGCTTCGGCTCGGCTCCGGTGGCGTGATGCTGCCCAACCATGCGCCGCTTGCCGTCGCGGAACAGTTCGCGCTGCTCGAGGCCGCCTACCCCGGCCGCATCGACCTCGGCATTGGACGCGCGCCCGGCTCCGACCCGGTCACGTCCTACATGCTGCGCGGGCCGGCCGGTCGTGACGATCGCGACATCGACAACTTCCCGGAGTATCTCGACCACGTCGCCGCGCTGATGAGCGCCCACGGAGCCCGGGTCGCGATCCCGCAGCGGCAGTACATCCTCAAGGCCACGCCGGCCGCAGTGGGCGAGCCGCGGCTGTGGCTGCTCGGGTCGTCTGCGTACTCGGCGCACCTGGCCGCCGCGAAGGGGCTGCCGTATGTGTTCGCGCACCACTTCACCGGCAAGGGCACCGAGGAGGCGCTGCGCATCTACCGTTCGGAGTTCGTGCCCAGCGACGTCGCCTCAGAGCCGGTGACGTTCCTGACCGTCAACGCCGTGGTTGCGCCGACGCGCGAAGAGGCCGAGGCGCTGCTGCTGCCGAACCTGCAGATGATGGCGCGGCTGCGAACCGGTCAACCGCTAGGCCCGCTCGACCTCGTCGAGGACGCCCAGGCGGCGCGGCTAAGCCCGCAGGAGCAGGCGGTCGTCGACGCTGGGCTTGCGCGCGCGGTCGTCGGCACCCCGTCGGAGGCCGCCGAGCAGGTGCGTGCGCTGGCGGACCGTTTCGACGTCGACGAAGTGATGATCCATCCGGTTGCGTCGGCACGCCGCGGAACCGACCCGGCCACCGCGCCGGGCCGCGAGGCGACGGTGGAGTTACTGGCGAAGGAGCTGTTCTAGGTCCCAGGGGGCAGAGCGAAGCGACGGGGGATCTA
Source organism: Mycobacterium sp. (assembly GCA_036390735.1). GTDB lineage: Bacteria > Actinomycetota > Actinomycetes > Mycobacteriales > Mycobacteriaceae > Mycobacterium. The sequence continues at coordinate 6,148 of DASWBF010000424.1, forward strand.
ATCAGTGGCCTTCAGCTCGATGATCAGGATCGGCCGTGACAATTCGCGCCGTCACCTTGAACCGCTTGGTGCCGACGTTGATGTCGACTGTGGGAACCTTGCGCAGGTTGTGGTACCAGCCCGGGTAGCGATCCGACCCGCCATTGGAGGCGACGATCAAGTAGGCATCGCCATCGCGGGCGTAAGTCAGTGAATTCGTACGCGGTAGACCGGTTTTCGCGCCGGAGGTGTGCAACAGCAGGATGGGCGGAACTCCCGGGAACTTGTGCCCGATGCGGCCCTCGGTCTTCTGATAAACGGTGTCGTGCAGCCGAAGCAGTCGCCCACCGATCTCCTTCTCCGCCCACCGCGTGATGTTCATGTCTCCGTCCTACTGCTCCGCGTCGATGCGCGCCAGGGCGTCACGCAGGATGCGTCCGGTTTCCTTACGGTCGGGGTCGCGGCGCAGCAGCATTCCCTTCGCGAACGACAGCTTGTCGCCGTCGCGTCGCGGCAGCACGTGTAAGTGGACGTGGAACACCGACTGGAACGCGGCGCGTCCGTCGTTGATCGCGATGTTGTTGCCGTCCGCGCCCAGCTCCGACGCGCGGGCCGCGAGGCCGATGCGCTGGCCGATCGCGACCATGTCGGCCAACGTCTCCGGCGGCGTGTCGGTCAGGTCCACGGTGTGCCGCTTTGGTAGGACCAGCGTGTGCCCTCTGGTGAACGGGCGGATGTCGAGGATCGCCAGGTAATCGTCGTCTTCATAGATCCGGATCGCGGGCGCCGTGCCCGCGACGAT
>DASWBF010000425.1:0-8103 GCA_036390735.1 Mycobacterium sp.
CTTTTGCCGCATAATCGCGTTTCATCCGGTAACGTCCAACGGCGCGCCGGGAGGGGCGGCCGGCCTTAAGGAGCGTGGGGTGGCAAAGCATCGGAAGCCAAAGAAGCAGGCACCGCCGTCGGCCAAGTCGTCTTGGCTCTCCGCGCCGGAGCAATCTGTCGGCGCGGGACTGGCAAAACACGCTGAGCGTCGTCGGCCACCCGCGCTCATTCTGGCTGGTTCCACCGCGATCGCGATGTCGGCCGCTCTCGCGTTCGGTCACGCGACCGACACCACCGCCTACAGCTCCCAGATCGAACTGACGGCTGCTGGCCCGGCCGCAATTGGTATCGGCGGCCGGGGCGACCCGACCTCGTCGAACATCCCGGCAAAAATAAACGGCAGCGTTGTTCCGTTCGGCTACACCTACATTCCGGTGGAGTATCCGGCCTCATATTTCATCGACGACAGCGTCGATCAGGGCGTGCCAGTGCTCCACCAGGCGATCTTGGCCAACGCCGGGCAAGACATCGTCGTCATCGGCTACTCGGAAGGAACGCTGGTCGCCGAGGAGGAGCGCCGGGCCCTGGCCGGCAGCGCGATCGACCCAAACAAACTCAAGTTCACCATGATCGCCTCACCGAACGTGCCCAACGGGGGCATCTACGGGCGATTCCCCCACTTGAACCTGTTGATCCTCTCTTCGAACGGCCCCGCGCAGCCGTCGCAGTTCGACACCACCTACTACACCAACGAGTACGACCCGTACGCGGACTTCCCCGCCTACTTCAACCCGCTGTCACTGGCGAATAGCCTGGTGGCGGTGTTCTACGTCCACCCGGACAAGTACTACGACACCATCACCGGCTCCACCACCACGACAGTCGTCCCGAATAGCGCAGGCGGTACGGACACATACATCTTCATCCATAACGCGGATGGTGCGCTGCCGCTGTTCCAGCCGGTTCGGGACCTTTCGGGTGCGTTAGGAATCGCTTTCCTCACCGAGCCTGTGCTGAGTGGCGAAGAGCCGGTGGTGCGACTGATCATTGACATGGGGTACACGGATCGCGAGAACCTCGATCCCGCAACACCGACTAGGTTCCGGTTGATCACCCCGCCAGGGAGGATCATCCAGACCGTTGTCCAGATGCCGGGCGCGATAGCGCAGGGCGCGAACAACTTCGTCAGCGGTGCGACGTCGGCGACGTCGTTCACACCGTTCACGGCGACACCTGTACCCACGAGCTCGTCGTCGTTGCGCGCCGCGTCAGAGTCGCCGGTGGTGCAGCAGGCACCCGTCGTCACGAAGCCGAAAGACCCTGTCCCAGAAGACAACTCGGCGTCGCAGCCGAAACCCCGGTCGCAGACGCCGCCGCATTCGATCAACTCCGGCTACCCGTTCTCCATCAGCCCGGTGGTCGACAACGGCAGCAAGACCGCGCCGGACAACACCAAGACTCGACGTCTGGGCGACGGAAGGCTGATCAACGCGGTCAAGGACGCGGTCACCAATGTCTTCGGCTTGAAGCCGAAGCACTCGACGCAGCCGGACACCTCGCAAAGTCCGTCGCCGCCAAGCACCTCGTCGCAGGGGCAGCAGAGCCCAGCGGCGTGACGCAGAACCGCTAGAGCTTCGCCACGTAATCGGAGGTACGGAAATCGCCGGTGACCTGGTTGGCGACGCCCAGCGGTCCCTCGACTGACACCCAGGCGCCGGTCGCGCCGTCCATCACCGGTGCAGAGACGGTCACGCTGCCGGTTCCGGCCCCGTCGGTGAAAAGCTTGCCGACGCCCACGCCAGGATCGCCCGCCGCGCAACTGATCCCCGGTCGGGGCACCTGCACCAGCCGGACCCCGTACCAGATGTCCGGAATCGCGGCCAGCATGTGGACCTCCGCGGTGACCGTGTTTCCGGTGCGGGTAATCAGCGCGTATCCGGAACCCTTGTTGTCCGACGGCACATAGGGCGCGCTGCTCCAGTCGCACCGTCGCAGGAGGGAGCTGAGCGGCACGGTCTTCGTACCCGACGTCGTGTCGTCGGCCGCGGCGACTGGAGTGCCGAATCCGAGCAGCGCTGCCGACGTTGCAGCCATGACACCCGCTGCCACCGTGGCGACGAACCGTGTGAGCTGACGCATCGCTTGGTTCCTTCCTGATCCGCACGCACCCCACCCCTCGCAAGTATTGACGACAGCCGCGTGGCTAAACGCGTGAATGGCGAACGAGTTGACACAGAACACCCCCGGGGCCCAAGGCCCCGCGGGGTGGACGTGATCGTCGTTTACTGTCGCGCGCGTTGGCGCTCTTCGGCCGCCTTCGCTGCGGCGCGGGCCGAATTGGCCTCGGCTTCCTTCTTGCCGGCGTTGCGCTGGGCGTCGGCCTTGTCTTTCTCCTCCGTTTGCCTCCCGTTTGCCGTTGCCATCCGGATTCCCACGCGCAGCCGACACGAAAAGTGACCTGCGTCATGTCGAGGCCGCCTACAATCACCTTGCCAATGAGACCGTTTGACCTGTGGCGTCACCCCATCGGGGTGCCACGCATCGAAAAGCCCCGCTCCGAAGGGCGCTTCCATCTCGTCCACGGCCGCAGGCTGGGTTTCGCGGAGTTCGGCGACCCGGCCGGCGACGTGGTCCTCTGGTGCCACGGCACACCCGGCGGTCGACGCCAGTTCCCGCTGCTGGGGCGGCGCGCCGCCGAGAAGCTCGGCCTGCGCGTGGTACTGGTCGAGCGGCCCGGGTCAGGCCTGTCCGATCCGCACCCCTACACCTCGGTGGCCGAGTGGGCCACCGACCTGGCGCACGTGGCCGATGCCCTCGGTGCCGAGCGGGTAGGCGTGGTCGGTTTGTCCGGCGGGGGTCCGTACGCGCTGGCCTGCGGAGCGGTGCCGCCGCTTGCCGGCCGCGTCGCCGCCGTGGGCGTCCTTGGCGGCGTGGTCCCGTCCGTCGGTCCCGAGGCGTCGGCCAGTGGCGCCATCGACTTGGCCCGCCGGTTTGCGCCACTGCTGTCCGCCCTGCGCCGGCCGTTGGCGATGGCGGTGTCCGCGGTGCTGCTGCCCGTCATCCCGTTCGGCCACCTCGCGTGCAAGGCCTACGCCAGCACCACCCCGGAAGGCGACCAGCGGGTTCTCCGCGATCCCGAGATGGAGGGGATGTTCGTCGACGACCTGATCCTGGCCACCAGGGGCCGGTTGCAGGCGATCGTCGACGACGCCCGGTTGTTCGGACGTGACTGGGGCTTTCGGTTGTCCGACGTCGACGTGCCGGTGCGATGGTGGCACGGGGACTCGGACCCCATCGTGCGCCTCGAGGGGGCGCAGGCGGCGATCGAGCGTCTGCCGAAGGCCGAGCTCGTCTTACGGCCCGAGGAGAGCCACCTCGGCGGCTTCGCCACCGCCGACGAAGTCCTCGAATTCGTCCGTGCTTACCTCTAGCGAAGCCGCGGTCAAGCTGTTCGACCGGAGCGCTCGCGCTGGAGAACGCCGCTGCGGTGGCCGAGCCGCCTGTGGCGCAGACGAACCCGGGCAAAACCGCGGCCACCGTCGCGGCGAGTGCCAGATGCAAGAACCACGAGCCACGTACTCGTACGAACGGCCATCGCTGCCCCCATCGGGTCGTCCTGCTGCAACCTGAGTTGCGGACGATACTGCGACAATGGTGGTAAGAATGGCGTTTTCGACGTGGCCGGCCCGGTAGTCAACCGGACAGCCGCGCCGGGGAAGGATGTCCCGATGCCCGATCTGAATGACGTCGCCGAATTGGCCGCTGCTAACGGCCATCTCGCGGTCGTCGCGACGGTGCGCGGCGACGGCACCGTGCAGGCCTCACTTGTCAACGCCGGTGTCAGCACTCACCCGGTCACCGGCAAACGGGTGCTGTCGTTCGTGGCGATCGGCGGCGGCGCCAAGCTGGCCAACCTTCGCGCACGGCGATCGGTGACGGCGACGTTCCACCGGGGGTGGCAGTGGATCACCGTCGAGGGGACAGCCGATCTCGCCGGACCGGACGATGCTGCGCTCGGGTTCAGCCAAGATCAGCTGACGACTCTGCTGCGCACGATCTTCACCGATGCGGGCGGCACTCACGACGACTGGCCAACCTACGACGAGACCATGGCCCGGGAACGGCGCACGGCCGTCCTGATCACGCCGACCCGGATCTACAGCAACCCCGGCGGTTAGACGACCGCGGGCATCGTCTCCCAGCCCCGAACCGTGGATGTCGGTGACAGATGGGCGTTTTCGAGGTCGACGTCCCATTTCGGGAAGCGTTTGAGAATCTCTTCCAACGCGATGCGGCCCTCCAGACGAGCCAGCGCCGAGCCCAGGCAGAAATGCGTACCGACGCTGAAGGCCAGATGCTGACGCGCCTGGCGGTGGATGTCGAAAACGTCGCCGTCGGGCGGGAATTGGCGGTGATCACGGCAGGCGGCACCGATCAGCAACATCATCACGCTGCCTTCAGGCACCGTCTGGCCGTAGTACTCGACGTCGCGGGTCACGTAGCGCGCCACGTGCGGGGCCGGTGGCTCATAGCGCAGTAATTCCTCGATTGCTTGCGGAATGAGCGCGGGATTCTCGACGAGCTCACGCCGCTGGTCGGGGTGCTCGGCGAGCACCTTGCCGGCCCAGCCGATCAGCCGGGTCGTGGTCTCGTTGCCCGCGCCGGCGACCACGTTGAGATAAACAAGCAGCTCCTCTCGGGTCAGCCGCCGCACGGTGCTGGTTTCGTCCTCGAACTCGACGTTGAGCAGTTCGGTCATGATGTCGTCCGACGGATGCTCGGCACGCCAGTCGATATACGTTGCAAAGTGCTCGCCGAGGACCATGCCCTGCTCAGCCGCTTTCATCGGTTTGCCGGCCTCGGTACGCATCTGGTTGTTCGCGCGGTCACGAACGGCTTCCTGGTCGCTCTCCGGGATGCCCAATAGCATGCTGATCACTTTCATCGGCATCTGAGCGCCAAGGTCGGCGACGAAGTCGAACCGTCCCGAGCCGATGAGCGGGTCGAGGCTCTGCGCGCAGAACTCGTGGATCTTCGGCTCCAGATCGTTGATCTTGCGCGGGGTGAACATTCGGGCCAGCAACTTGCGATGAATGTCGTGAACAGGCGGATCCTCGAAGATGATCACGCCCTTCGGGATGTCGATATTCGCCTTGATCAGTTCGAGGATCGCGCCTCGAGCCGAGCTGAACGTGTCGTGGTCGACAAGCGCCTTGTTGACGTCGGCGAAGCGGCTCAGCGCGTAGAAGTCGTACTGCTCGTTGTAGTACAGCGGCGATTCCTCCCGGAGCCGCCGAAACATCGGATACGGGTCCGCGTTCAGCTCGACGTCGTATGGATCGAAGTGGGCCTCGGTGGTGGCGCTGGCCGTCATGAAGTCTGCCTCTCTGCGGGCGAGAAGGAACTTACCCGCGTAAGCTAATCACGTCGAACTGCGCTCTATCAACGTCGCGACGTCGGTGCTCGGCGGCTCCTTCTCGACGGGGTATCCGAGCTCGGCCATCATCGCCGCCACCGCCACATCGACAATCGCCCCCGCGTCGAAAGCCACCGACGTCAGCGGTGGGCCGCTGACAGCGCCGAGGGGGCGGGCATCGACGCCGATGACGGCGAGATCCTCAGGGCACCGCAGGCCGGACTGACGCAACCCGTGCAGCACGACGAACGCGGTCTCGTCGCTTTGAGCGCACACGGCGGTCAGCCCTTGCGCGACCCACTCGGTGACGACGTCCGCAGCGTCCGTGCCGTCGGTCGAAACGGTTCCGACGACGATCATGGGGAGTCCCCGATTGATCGCGGCGACGCGTAGGCCCTCGAGCCAGTAGTCCCCCAGCGGACGCAGCTCCTCGATGTCGCTGTACGCGAACGCCAGCCGGCTATGCCCACGCGCGAGCAGGTGGTCCACCCGCATCGCGCCCACCGTCAGGTGCAGATCGCCGAGCGCACGCAATTGCGCGCTGCCGAGGTGGATCTGCGGCACTCCGGCGGCGGTGACGGCCGCCAGCGCGTCGCCGGTCAGCGGGAACACGCTGGTGACCGCGATCGGGTTCAAGTCCGCCATCGCGTCGACGACGTTCTGGTTGTCGTCTGTCTCGAGCTGCAGCGACAGTACGATGCCGCGGCGCGCCAGCGCGGTCGTCAGCCGGCTGCCGACCTCCATCGGCAGTTCGCCCAGCGCGATCCGCGGCACGACGTACAGCACGACGCCGCTACCGCCCACGGCCAGGTTTCGGGCAGCCAGGTTGGGGCGGTACCCCAGCTTCTGGGCCGCCTTCCGTACTGCCGCCCTGGTCGCCGGTGAAATCGTCTGTCCCTCAACATTATTCAGCACATAGCTGACCGTCGCGGTCGACACGTTGGCGAGCCGGGCCACATCGGCCTTCGTCGGCCTGGCCGCTCCCCTGACGCTCACAGGCTTCATCGTGGCACGTCACCCACCGCTTGGGGCGCCGTGACACCGAGCGGGCGAGCGGAGGTTTCCGGCATGCGCAAGACGGTCAGCAACGAGACCGCCGCCGCGGCCATCAGATAGAACGCGACAGCCATGGGGTTACCGGTGCGACCGGTGAGCCAGGTCGCCACGTAGGGCGTGGTGCCGCCGAATCCGGCGACGGCGATGTTGTAGCCGACGGAGAAGCCGCTGTAGCGCACGCGCGTGCTGAACAGCTCGACCCCCGCGGTGACCGCCGCCGCCACGAACACCGCCTCGATCGCTGCCAGCGCGCAATGGGCGGCGACCGCCCCGCCCGCGGAGCCGGAGTTCATCAGCCGAAAGAGCGGATAGGCCAGCACCGCGAACCCCAGCGCACCGGCGATGAGCAGCGGTCGCCGGCCGATCCGGTCCGACAGCGCGGCGAGCGGAAGGATGAGGACCAGCGCCACCAGGCTGGCCATCGTTATCGAGACGAACGCTGTTGTGTTGGAGAAATGCAGCGTCTTGATGAAGTAGGTGGGCAGATACGTGAAGACGACGTAGTAGCCGACGTTGAAGACGATCATCAGCCCGACGACCCGCAGAATGGCAGGCCACTCCGTGCGGAATGCTTCGCGCAACGGCGATTCGGCGACTTGACTCTTGTTGCGCAGCTTGGTGAATGCCGGGGTGTCGCCCAGGCGTAGCCGGATGTAGAGCCCGACGGCGCCGAGCGGGCCGGCCAGTAGGAACGGGATGCGCCAGCCGTAGTCGTCCATGACCCCGCTCGGAAGTGCCGCCTGCAGAACGGTGACCGTCAACGACCCGAGCAGGAACCCGAGAACGCCCGACCACGCCATGAAGGTGACGACGAGACCGCGATGCCGGTCCGACGAGAACTCGGCCAGGTATACCGCACCCCCGCCGTACTCGCCGCCCGCTGAAAACCCTTGCAGGCAACGGAAACACAGCAACAGCAGGGGTGCGGCCATGCCGATCGCGTCGTATCCGGGCAGCAATCCGATGACAAGCGTGGATCCGGACATCAGCAGGATGACGAGCGCGAGCACGCGCTGGCGTCCGATCCGGTCGCCAAGTGGGCCGAACACGAAGCCGCCGAGCGGGCGCATGAAGAAGGCCGCCGCGAACACCGCGAACGTCTTGAGCAGGGCTGCCGTCTCATTGCCCGAGGGGAAGAAGTTCGCCGCGATGAACGTGGCAAGGAAGCCGTAGATGGCGAAGTCGAACCACTCCACCGCGTTGCCGATGGACGCGCCGGTGACGACCTTGCGGATGGTGGATGCGTGGCCGGATTCCACGCGGTCAGCGTATCTAGCTGACCGGCAGCAGGTCCGGCTCGTATGCCGGATACCACCGGCACCCGCTGCGGAAGGTCTCGGTCCCGGTCATCGACGCGTCCGGAAGTGCCGCCGCAGCAAGGGCCTGGGTCTTGAAGGCGCGGGCAGCCGAGCTCAGTTGGTGCTGCACGGCTTCCGCGCCGTGGAAATCGGCGGCCAGGTTTCGCCCCACAGCGTGACTTCGGTGAGCCCGCGCTTCAACGCCCTGACGACGGTTTCCCGCAGGCGCGCGTCGGTGTTGAACACATCGGCTGCCACCGCGATCGCTTGTGTGCGCGGCGATTTCATCACCCACTCCACGCTGTCCGGAGAACAGGTGCGGATGCCAAGAATACGGAGCGGCCGAGCGTTG
>DASWBF010000426.1:0-2459 GCA_036390735.1 Mycobacterium sp.
GGAGCAACTCGGCCATCGCCGGGATCACCGCCTGCAACGCCTTCAGCGGTCGCAGCATCACTTTGAACTCGACGATCTTCTCGTCGTCGTTCCAGTGGATCATGTCGACGCCGTTGACATGGATGCCGTCGATGTCGGCGACGAACTCCAGCACGGCCGAGCGGTCGGAGTACCACTGACCGACATAGCGAAAGTCGCTGTTGCCGAACAGCTTTGCAGCGGCCGTCAGGTAGGCCAGGGTCTTGGCGCGGCCCTCCTGCGGCGTGAACACCGCTGGCGAGCAGAACACCGCGTCGTCGGAAAGCAGCGTTTCGAGTTCGTCGCTCCGACCGTTGTCGATGATGTCGATCCAGCGCCGGATCACCGGTGGCGTCATTTGATCGGCTCGATTCCGAGGTCGCGGTAGGTGACTAAGGGGAAGTACGGTACCCCGAGCTCGGCGAACGTGCGCGCGGCGACCTCGCCGCGGTCCACCATCGGGATGACGCCGGCCACGACGGCCCCCGCCTCGCTCACTTTGTCGTACGCCTTGCGGACCGATCCGCCGGTGCTGACGACGTCCTCGACCAGCAGCACCCGCGTGCCGGGGTGGTCGCGCAGCCGGAATCCCTCGATGAACTGCTCCAGGCCGCGGGATTTGGGTTCCTTGCGCACGGAGAACCACGCCTTGCCGGTGACCATCGCGACGCCGACGGCGAGCGCGTCGGCACCCATTGTCAGACCACCGACCGCGTCGAACTCGATCTGCCGTTGGGCGGCCAGGTCGACCACCGCCCGGCTGACGACCGCGAGCCGGGCGCCGGTGTCCACGGCGTGCTTGCCGTCGATGTAGTGCTGGCTGGTCTGCCCGCTGGCGAGCTTGAATGGCACGTCGCGGTGCTCGTGGCCGCGCTTGATGACGTCGAATGCGTCTTGCCAGGAGATCGATGTCGTCACCGCGGTAATGCTACGGCGGACGCCTCTTCGCCGAGCGCACGGAAGTAGTGCGCTGGGCGAAAAACAAGAGCGCGCCAGGACGTGGCGAAAATTACCGGCAATCGCGGTAAGTAGCTGCGCCAAAGTCGGTAGCCGTCGCGTCCGGCATCGCTACGCTCAATGCCGTGGCTGAAACGTCGTACGCACCATGCGGCGATCTGAGCCTGGCGTATCAGGTGTTCGGCGACGGGCCCGTCGACCTCGTCTACGCCGGGTCGTTCGTCAGCCACATCGAGCTGGCCTGGACCCTGCCCGAATACGAGGCCTTCATGGAGCAACTCGCGACGTTCTGTCGCGTCCTCGTGTTCGACAAGGCCGGGGTCGGGCTGTCGGACCCGGTCCCGCAAGTTCGCACGCTGGATGATCGAGCGACCGAGATCGAGGCCGTCATGGACGCCGTCGGCTTCGGAAAGGCCGTCGTCTTCGGTATCAGCGAGGGCGGCCCGGCCGCCATCGTCTTCGCGGCAACACGCCCGGAGCGAACGCGGGCGTTGATCCTCACCGGCACGTTCGCGTTCACCGGAGCCGGGTGGGACGACGTCGACCGCGACCCTGCCGAGATGCGAGCGCGCCTGGTACCCGAGCTGGGTGAGGACTACACGCCCTCGACGCAGCAGCTCGCCCGATGGCAGGAACTCAGCCGCGCCGCCCGCTCGGCGTGGGGCAGCGGTGCGGCACTCAGGGGTCTGCTGCCGTCGGTGCGGTCGATACGCCAGCTCGCAATGTTGGAGCGCATGAGCGCCAGCCCGGGCATGGCGCGCGCGACAATCGAATCGACGTTCCGGATCGACGTCCGGCCGATCCTGCCGACGATCACCGCGCCAACCCTCGTCATCCATGCCCGCGAGGACCCTATTCCGGTGCAGGGCGGCCGGTACCTCGCCGACCATATCCCCGGCGCGCGGTTGCTTGAGGTCGACGGCGTGGACCACGCGCCCTGGTTCACCGATCCCGACAGGATCACCACCGCGATCGAGGAGTTCCTCACCGGCAGCCATGCCGCACCGTCGCAGTCACATCGCGCCCTGCGCACGGTGTTGTTCACCGACATGGTCGCCTCGACGGAACACGCCGCGGCAGCGGGCGATGAGCGGTGGCGTGCGGTGCTGCACCGCTTTGGTGAGATCACGGCCGACCTCACGGAACGATTCGGTGGCACGGTGGTGAAGGGCACCGGCGACGGCCACCTCGCCACGTTCGACGGCCCGACGCTGCTATTCGCTGCGCCGAGGCCTTGCGCGCCGACGCCGAGACGCTGGGCATCGAGATCCGCGCTGGCATCCACACCGGCGAGTGCGAACTGCTGGACGCCGACATTGGGGGGATCGCCGTGCATATCGCGGCGCGGATTCTCGGCCAGGCCGGCGCCGGTGAAATCCTCGTCTCCCGCACCGTGCGTGATCTGGTCGTCGGCTCTGGCATGGGCTTCGAGGACCGCGGCGTCGTCGAGCTGCGCGGTGTGCCCGGCACCTGGCAACTCCTGG
>DASWBF010000427.1:0-2328 GCA_036390735.1 Mycobacterium sp.
TGGCGCGCTGGTACTGCCGCGGGCCGGAATGCAGTCGGTGTTGGCCGGCGCGACGCTGACGGTGGCGCTGATCACGGTGTGGGTGCGGCTGCTCGGCGCGGTGGGTCTGCTGACGACCTGGCTGCTGTTCGGCTCGCTGACGGTTGTCGCCGCCGCCGTCATCGTTACCGTACGGCTACGCGGTGTGCGGTGGCGACTGCCATGGCGTCGTGCGGTCAGCGCGGAAACCGTTGCCGTACTCGTGGTTTCGGCCGTCGCAGTGGTCATCGCGGTCGTCGCCGGATACTACCTGCCGGTGTGGCAATGGGACGCGCTCGGCTACCACCTGCCGTACGTGAACTTCGCGCTGCAGCGCGGCACGCTGGCCGATCTGCCGTCGGACATGCCGTATCTGTCCACCTATCCACACATCGTGGAATATCTGTTCATCGCGTGGCGCGCAATGCTTCCCGACGATCGATTGGTCGACCTGACCGGTGTGCCACTCGGCTTGCTCGGCGCGCTGGCGGTCGCCACCATCGCCCGCGGTCAGGGCGCTCGGATCGCTCACGCTGTCGCGGCAGGCGCTGCGTGGCTGACGCTGCCAGCGGTGTTCCTGCAGCTGCCGACGAACTACGTGGACGTCGCCGCCGCCGCGTTCCTGCTGACGGCCGCGGCGTTCCTGCTGGGGCCGTTGGATGTGAGGCGAGTATTGCTGGCCGGCGTTGCTATCGGGCTGTTTCTGGGCGCCAAACCCACCGCGCTGCTCGGTGCTGCGCTGCTGTTGGCGGCGTTGGCTTTTCGTGCCCGTCGCGAAGGTGTGCTGCGGTGGGTCGCGCCGGCAGTGGTCCTCACAACGGTCCTGGGCGCCGAAACGTATGTGGTGAACCTGATTCGGCATGCCAACCCGATTTGGCCGGTTCGGGTGGATGTCGGGGCCGTGCATCTACCTGGCACACACACGATGTCGGAACTGCTTGCCTCCGGCGCGAACACCCCGCGCACGCACGGCAACCCGCTGCAGCGGGTCGTCGAGTCCTGGACGACGGTCTTCCCGCCGTTGCCGGTGTTCGACATGCGCGTCGGCGGATTGGGGCTGGTGTTCCTCATCGCTCTGCCATTCGCGGTCGTCCGCGCCGTGCGCGCGCGTTCGCTGACCGTGGCGCTCGTCGCGGCGGCGTCGCTGGCTGTGCCCGACCCGTCGATCGCGAGGTTCGTGCTCGGCTTCGCCGGCCTTGTGATCGCGTTGGCGGTGCCCTGCGTTGAGCACGTCCGAAAGCCGGCGCACTGGGCGGTGTTCGGCGTCGTCGCGCTCGCCGCGGTGCAGAGCATCGCCGTGGCGTACCCAGGCTTGCGCGGCGAAGGACCGCCGCTCACCGCCTACCCGCGCATGGACCTAGCCGAACGACAGCGCGCAGTCGGCGCGGACGGGTCTCCCGCGCCGTTCCTCGACGCAATCGCCCACGTGCGCCCCGGTGAGATCACCGTCTTCGACCGCTCGGCTGAACTTCCCTACTACGCTTGGCCTTTCGACCTGTCGCGCGATGCGCAGCGAATCCCCGACGACGCGACGGCTGCCGAGATACGGCACATCGTGGACGACCCGACCGTGCGGATGGTAATCGTCGGCGACGACACCGTGGCCGGGGCAGTGGTGCACGCAGATCCACGGTTTACGTACCAATTTCATTGTCACACAGGCACATGCGCGGCATACCTGCGCCGCTAGCCGCACGGTGTCCGGCATTGTCGCGTTGGCCGATCGGCTACCGGCGTCGTGATGTGTCGCCGATTTCCGGCGTGACCTCGCGGCGGGGGCGGAGCTGCGACGGGGTAAGAAGTGACGGGGTAAGAAGTGACGAACGGCAGTCGAAGTGAGGACTTCAGACCCTGGCGTGGACGCCGCGCACAGCCAAACAGTGGAGGCGCTAATTGCATCTTGCTTGAGCACGCAGGAGGCAACAAATGCGGACCGACGATCCCCGTCGGCGTAATCGCGGCCTCGCCGACCCGCTGCTCCCTTTCAACTACGCGGAACAATTATCGCGCGCATCGGCAACCCTGGCAAAGAGGAGGTCGTCTCATGAAGCGTGTCATTGTCGACCATTTCGGAGGCCCCGAAGTTGTCAGCGTGACGGAGGACGACGATCCCCGACCCGGTCCGGGCGAGGTCTGTGTCCGGATGCTGGCCTCCGGCGTATCACTTAGCGATGCCCAGATGCGCGCCGGCACGTATCTGGGTGGGCCGAAGCCGCCGTTCACCCCCGGCTACGAGCTCGTCGGCGTTGTCGAGGCACTCGGCCCCGGGTGCTCATCCAGGCTGCGAGTGGGAGACCGGGTGGCGGCGCT
>DASWBF010000428.1:0-2340 GCA_036390735.1 Mycobacterium sp.
CCACCACGGTGGCCTGCGGCAGATCCCGGCGCACCGCCGAGGCGTATGGCGCCGACGGGTCCAACGCGACATAGCGGATCGCGTCCCGGAACGCCTCGGTCTGCTCGGCCAGCCACATCTCCACACTGGCCCCCGACCGCCCGCCGACCTGGCCCACCAGGCCCTGCCCGGTCGCCAGGTCGACGAACTCGCTCTCCCACGGGTCGGTGCGCCGCCACCCGCCGTCGGCGGTGCGCACCCACCGGGCCCGTTCCCGCCGCGTCTCGTCGATCCCCAGCACCGGCGTCGGCGCCGGCGGCCCGGCCTGCTCGGCGGCCCGGGCCGCGACCGCCCGCTGCGCGGTCGGCCAGGACAGCCCGTAGCTGGCCGCCACCTCGCTGACACACCGGTTGTCGGCCACGCCGTCGGCGACCGCCCGCCGCAGCCGGCCGGTCGTGCGCGCCCCCGCCGGCACCTCGGCGATCGTCTCGGTGAACGACCGCCGCGGGCACAACGGCTCTCGGCACCGCCACCGGCTCTTGTGCCAGCGCACCCGCAGCCCAACCTCCCCGTAGGGAAGATCCATCGGCCGTGCGACCACCCTGCCCTTGCGGGCCGAGGAGAACACCCCACACGTCGGGCACGCGGCCGCCGTCACGTCATCGGTGACGACATCGACCACCCGAGTGCCGTCGACACGCAGACTCACCTCCCGCACGGCAACCCCGGCCAACCCGAACAGCAGCGTCGTACCGTGTTCCAAGCCCGTGACCTCCCACCTCGCTGAACCGAAGACTCAGCAAGGGTCAAGCGGTCACGGGCCCCCTCATCGGAGGCGCGCGGTAGCCGGTTGCCCGGTCAAAGTTGGAGAGCCCCATTGACAGTTCGTCCATTGGAAAGTCCAGCCGGCTCGGCACGCGCCTCATCCGTCAACACGCCACATTGAACAACCGTCACACTCACATTGTTGTAGAAACCCGGCCCGTAGTCAGGGCGACATGCTTACGCGACACTAGGCACTGTAGAGCCCATGGACAAACCTTTGACCTGGGGAAACGTTCTATGAGGGCAGGTCAGGCTGCCCGTTCGGATGGCTGGTTGGTGCCGCACGTTGGTGTCGTATGGGCACTTCACGTGGGACGAAGCGGTACCCGACGGACTTGACGGACGCGCAGTGGGGAGAGATCGAGGGGTTCCTTGATCCGCCACGTGATCTGTCGCGGGGTGGGCGACCGCAGCAGTATCCGCGCCGCCGGATCGCCGACACCGTGTTCTACCAGCTCAGGACAGGTGTGCAGTGGCATCTGCTACCCAAAGATCTCCCGCCGTGGACGGCCGTGTGGAGGCAGTTCTGCCGGTGGCGCGACACCGGCATCTGGACCCTGATCATGCAACATCTGCTGCGGGTCTGCCGGGTCGAAGCCGGCCGGAAACCGGAGCCGTCCGCCGCGCTGCTCGACGCCCAGTCGGTGCCCTCCGGTTGCCTCGGCCCCCGCGAACACGTCGGTGTCGACGGCGGGAAACGTGTCCGCGGCCGCAAACGGCATCTGCTCTGCGACCTCACCGGTCTCCCGATCGCGATCAACGTGACCAGCGCCCAACCGCACGACTCACGTGGCGGATGGACCCTTCTCAAGACGGTGAAACCGCAGGTCAACCGCCCCACCAAGGTGTTCGCCGACAGCGCCTACCACGGCCTGGCCGCACGCGCAGAGCAAGAACTCGGCCTCTCCATCGACATCAGGAAACGTCCCGACGGCACCCACTGGTTCGTCCCCCTCCAGCCGCTCTGGCGAGTCGAACGAACCTTCGCCTGGCTCGGCCGTAACCGCCGGCTCCTCTACGACTACGAAGCAACCGTCGCCTCCTCCGAAGCCTTCGTCCACGCGGGCGCTGTCGCCCTCATGCTGGGCCGACTCCACCCCCACCGATAGCCGTTTCCCCAGGTCAGAGGTTTGTCCATGGGCTCTGACACCAGGTCACCGCAGTCGACTACGCACCGAAAGGCTGGCCACCCACAGTCGCGCACGCGATCCGGTGCCCGGCATGGCGCAGATAGCGGACCTGCAAGGCGTCCAACCCGGCCACCGGCCTGGAATCCACCTCGATCGGCGACGGTGGAGGCTGTGGCACAGCCCGGACCTCGACCGCTGGTCACGCCCTCCTCCGAGCGGGCCGAGGCGCAGCAACGACGCTTCGCCGACCTGGCCGGTGTCGGTCACCTGGTGGTGCTCTCCCAGTTGGCATGAGCACTCACCGGTGCGGTTCCTGCGCTATCACGCCGCGGTCGAACGGCATGTCCGTGACCTGCATCGCCTACGCTTGCCGGCGTGCGGTTGCAGGTTGAGCGGGCCGAACTCG
>DASWBF010000429.1:0-15989 GCA_036390735.1 Mycobacterium sp.
TCGCCGGTACGGGCGAGCGGCGTGGTCACCGGCTCACGCTACCGCGATCAGGGTCGCGCGTAGATCACCCTGCTGCCGAACACAATGTCGTGCAGCGACCGGCGCTGACGGTCGACCGCGACCCAGAGCAACCCGAACGGAAACAGCACGCAGGTGATCGCCCGTAGCAACGCGACCAGAAGTCTGAGCCGGTCCGAGCGGCGGCCGACCACCCGCAGTCCCATCAGGACCGCGCCGGCGGTGCAGCCTGACACCGACCAGCAGCCCACGAGGTACAGCACCGACACGACGAATGCCACCGCGCTGGAGAAGACGACATTCAGCGACGGGAAACTGAACGCCGTCGAGTGAAACATCAGCCGCGTCAACACCAGACCGAGATAGAGCGCGGCAAGCAGCGCCCCGACGACGAGGAAGTCGACGACCGCGGCCACGCCTCTGCTGACGATGCCGGCTGTGCGCTGCTCCGTCTCAGGATCGGTCACCGGGTTTCCCGGCCACGTCCCAACATCCGGTCGACGAAGCCCGACACCATGTCGTCGGCCCGCTCCCCCTGGGCGCGGACGTCGGTGATCACCTCTGCGGTCACCGTGTCCGTCGACTCCCTGATGATCGCGGGCAGGTCTACGCCCTCGATCACGTCGTTGGCCAGCCCGATGAGGTCGAGACGCCCGACGATCGCATCGATGTCGATGTCGGACACGATCGCATCGATGTCGACGGCTTCACGCACCACCTCGGTCAGATCCAATTGGTCCAGGACGAGTCGCACAATGTCGACCGCGACGGCGGACACGAGAGCCTTGAGCGGCTCGGCATAACGCGTGATGGCTTCTTCGCCGCGCTGAGCCAGTTCGAGTCGGCCGCGGCGCAGCCAGCCGCCGACCACCGGCACTTGCTCGCACACCCGAATAGCTGCCACAGCACCGCCGGCAACGGTCGCGGCCGCTCCGGCAGCCACCAATACCACAGGCTGCTTGCGTAGTTCCGCAAGTTCGGGCACCACCGCATCGTAGTCTCGGCGGGCGTTCTGACTCGCCGAAACAGAAATCATGGTCGTGATCCGCGCTCGATCACAGCCATGGCTTCGGTTTCGGCGCTAGGCTAGACGCTCGAGGCTAGATGGGGATCAGGCCGTGCTTGCGCTGGACCCGCTGAATTTGCTTGCCGCGCAACAGATGCATCGCCTTGCGTAGATGCAGCCGGGTCTCGTGCGGCTCGATCACCGCGTCGATGAACCCGCGCTCGGCGGCAATCCACGGGGTCGCCATGTTGAGGTTGTAGCCCTCGATGAAGTTGCGCTTGATCTCCTGCGCCTCAGGCGCATTCGGGTCGGGGAAGCGTTTCATCAGCAGCTGCGCGGCACCCTCGGCGCCGATCACCGCGATCCGGGCTGTCGGCCACGCCAGGTTCAGGTCCGCGGTCAGCTGCTTGCTGCCCATCACCGCGTACGCGCCGCCGTAGGACTTGCGGATCGTGATCGTCACCTTCGGGACGTCAGCCTCCACCACCGAGTACAGGAAACGCCCGCCGCGCTTGATGATTCCGTTCTTCTCCTGCTCGACACCTGGCAAGAAGCCGGGGGTGTCGACGACGAACACCAGCGGGATGTTGAACGAGTCGCAGAACCGCACGAACCGTGCCGCCTTGTCGGACGCCTCGTTGTCGATCGCGCCGGACATGTGCATCGGCTGGTTGGCCACCACGCCGACCGGCCGGCCGTCGACGCGGGCGTACCCGGTGATGATCGCCTGCCCGGCCTGGGCCGCGACGTCGAGGAAGTCGCCGTCGTCGAAGATCCGCAGCAGAATCTCGTGCATGTCGTAAGCCATGTTATCGGAGTCCGGCACGATCAAGTCCAGCTCCAGGTCGTGCGGCGTGATCTCGGGCTCCATGCCGGGGTTGATGACCGGCGGATCGTCAAAACTGTTCGCGGGCAAGAACTCCAGGAAATCGCGCACGTACTTGAACGCCGCGGCCTCGTCCTCGACGACCTGGTGGATGTTGCCGTAGCGGGCCTGGTAGTCCGCACCGCCGAGCTCGTCGAGGCTGACGTCTTCACCGGTGACGTCCTTGATCACGTCGGGCCCCGTGACGAACATGTAGCCCTGGTCGCGGACCGCCACGATCAGGTCGGTCTGGATCGGTGAATAGACTGCTCCCCCAGCACATTTGCCGAGGATGATGGAGATCTGCGGAATCAGGCCGGAGAGCAGCTCGTGGCGGCGGCCCAGCTCGGCGTACCACGCCAGCGACGTCACCGCGTCCTGGATCCGCGCCCCGCCGGAGTCGTTGATGCCGACGATCGGGCAGCCGACCATCGCCACCCACTCCATCAGCCGAGAAACCTTGCGGCCGAACATCTCTCCGACCGTCCCGCCGAACACCGTCTGGTCGTGGCTGAACAAGCCGACCGGTCGCCCGTTGATCGTGCCGTGGCCGGTGACGACGCCGTCGCCGTAGAGCGCGTTCGGATCCCCGGGCGTGCGTGCCAGCGCGCCGATCTCCAGGAAGCTGCCGGGGTCGACCAGCGCGTGAATGCGGGCGCGGGCGCTGGGGATGCCCTTCTTGTCGCGTTTGGCCGCGGCCTTCTCACCGCCGGGTTCCTTGGCCAACTCCATCTTCGCGCGCAGTTCGGCGAGTTTCTCGGCGGTCGTGCCCGCGCTCATTTCGCTGCCTTCGTTTCGTTTTCGACCTTCGTGATCGCCTGGCTCATGTGCGCGCCGACCTTGGCGATGATCGGCTCGTCGATCGCCTGGATGTGCTCGCCGCCGATCGGCACCACCTCGAGATCCGACACGAATTCGCCCCAGCCGCCGTCCGGCTTGCGGGTGGCGTATCGCGGCTCGAACATGATCGCGTCGTCGTGGTAGCGGTCGGCTATGTACAGCGTGACATGCCCGTCGTAGGGCCGGATCTCGGCGGTGTCGATCGCGCGGTTGTCCAGATACGACGTGCGCTGGTGCTCGATGATGCCGCCGGGGATCTGCACCCCACTGTCCTTGACGGCGTTCAGCACGAACTCGACCTGGCCGGCGTCGTCGAGGGTTTCCAGGTGCTCGTACGGGATGTCCGGGACCTGCACGTTGAACGTGCGCTCGGCGAACCGGGC
Source organism: Mycobacterium sp. (assembly GCA_036390735.1). Taxonomy (GTDB): domain Bacteria; phylum Actinomycetota; class Actinomycetes; order Mycobacteriales; family Mycobacteriaceae; genus Mycobacterium. The sequence continues at coordinate 3,113 of DASWBF010000429.1, forward strand.
GTAACGTTCCCACCGCTTGCGGGTCTCTTCCTTGGTCTGCGGGATCTCTTCGCCGGCACGCACCACGTCGATCAGCCCGACGAACGGCACGTCGCAGCCCTGCTCCTTGAGCCCAATCGCACACGCGTACGCGAGTACGCCGCCCAGCGACCAGCCGACCAGAATGAACGGGCCGTCACCCTGCAGCTCGCGCAGCTTCGGAAGGTATTGCGCGGCACGCTCTTCGATGGTGCCCTCGACACGCTCGAACCCGTACATCGGGGTATCCGCCGGCAGCCGCTTCAGCAGCGGCTCGTAGACGACGGTCGAGCCGCCCGCGGCGTGGAACACGAATACCGGCACCTTGTCGGAGCCCTCTTCCCGCGCCCTGATGATGCGGACGAACCCGTCGATCTGCCCCGCCTCGAGGTAGTTACGGACCTTTTCGGCCAGCGCCTCGATGGTCGGCGACGTCGTCACGTCCTCGGCGGTGATCGGGCCGTCGGCACGCTCGGAGAGCCGCTGCGCCATCTTCTCCGCGGTCGCCTCGTCGATGCGGGGCAGCGCGTTGAAGATGTCACCGGCTGACTTGCCGGTGACGATCGCCCACGTCGCGAACGTCACCCGCTCGGACGCGTCGCGCGGCGGCACGTCGGAGCCCAGCGCGTCGGCGACCGCCTTCTGGTTCAGGGCCTGCGCCTCGGCGGCCAGGTTCGCCTTCTCCCTTCGCGGGCCTGCGGGATTGTCCGACGGCGGCGGTGGCGGGATGTTCTGTGTCTCCGGTTCGGCCTGGTCCGGCGCCGCTGCCGTCGCAGTCTCCACCGACGCGCCGGACAGCAGACGCGCCTGCTCTTCGGCGATCTCGTCGGCGGTCTTCGTCTTCTGGTAGTCGTGCAGCTGCTGCACCTCGTCGCGGTGCTCGATCGCGTACTGGATCAGCTTCTCGACCGCGTACAGGTTCGCGTCGCGCACGGCCTGCAGCTGGATCGGCGGCAGGTCGAAGTCGTACTCTGCGCGGTTCTTGATCCGCACCGCCATCAGCGAGTCCAGACCCAGCTCGATCAGCGGCACCTCCCACGGGAGATCCTCGGGCTCGTAGCCCATCGCGTTGGACACGATCGTCGCCAAGCGTTGCCCGACGGACTCGCCGGAGTCTGGCGACCACTTGGCGAAATCGGCGCCCAGGTTCGCACCCTGGATGAGGTTGTCGTGCAGGATTTCGGCATCGGGCTGTTCTTCGGGTTCCGATGCAGGGGCCTCGGTAACAGGTTGCGGCGCAACGGTTCCGACGGCCACCGCCGCGGGTAGCGCCGAGACCAGACCCGACCGGGACACGATCGCGTCGTAGACGAGCGTGAATGACTCGTCGATGCGGGCGTGTACCTGCACCGCCGCCCCGCCGGGATGCCGGGTCAGCGTCGTCACCAGCCGGGCTCCGTCCCCCGGCACGGCGCGCTGCTCGCTCGCGGTCAACTGAGCATCCGGAAGCACCTGCGCCGCAGCGGCTTTCACCAACGCGGCCAGGTCGGTCTCGCCGCGCGGCTTGTACTCCCAGATGTGGCGGCCGTCGGGCGTCGCAACGTGGTTGCCCGGCATGACGACCGATGCGTCACCGGAGAAATGCGCGTCGAGCCAGTGCTCCTTGCGGCGGAATCGCGTCGGCGGGATGTTCGCATAGTCAGCGGGCCCGTCGGCACGCGTGAACAGCGTGCGGATGTCGAGGTCGTGGCCGTACACGAACAGCTGCGCCATCGCGGCGACCATCGACTCGACCTCGTCTTGCTTGCGCGCGAGCGTCGCGATCAGCTGCGCGTCATGCAGGCCGGCCGCCGCGGTGGTCAGGCCCACCTGCATCAGCGCGACCGGGTTGGGCGCCAGCTCCAGGAACGTGGTGTGCCCGTTGTCGACGGCGTTGCGGATACCGTGCGTGAAGTACACGCTGTGCCGCAGACCCTTCTTCCAGTAGTCGACGTCGTGGATCTGCTGGCCGGGGCGGATGAAGCTGCCCTCGTGCACGGTCGCGTAGTAGCCGATCGTGGTGGGCCGGGCCTCGATGCCGATCAGCTCGGCCGCCAGCTCGCCCAACAGCGGGTCCATCTGCTGCGTGTGGCTGGCGCCCTTGGTCTGGAACTTGCGGGCGAACTTCCCCTCGGACTCGGCGCGGGCGATGATCGCGTCCACCTGCTCGGGCGGCCCGCCGATGACGGTCTGGGTCGGCGCGGCGTAGACGCACACCTCCAGATCCGGGAAGTCGGAGAACACGGTCTTGATCTCGTCGGCGGAGTACTCGACCAGTGCCATCAGCCGGATGTACTCGCCGAACAGCATCGCCTCGCCCTCACCCATCAGGTGGGCGCGGGAACAGATCGTGCGGGTGGCGTCGGCCAGCGACAGCCCGCCGGCGAAATAGGCCGCGGCCGCCTCGCCCAGCGACTGGCCGATCACCGCGGCCGGCTTCGCGCCGTGGTGGCGGAGCAGCTCGCCGAGCGCGACCTGGATCCCGAAGATCACGGTCTGCGTGGTCTCGATGCCGTAGTCCTGCGCGTCGTCGAGGATCAGCTCGACGATCGAATAGCCGCGCTCGTCCTGCACCAGCGCGTCGACCTTGTCGATCCACTCGGCGAACACGTCGTTGCGCAGGTACAGGTTCTTGGCCATCTTGCGGTGCTGCGCACCGAAGCCGGCCAGCACCCACACCGGCCCGTTGGTCACCGGCCCGTCGGCGGTGAACACGTTCGGCCGCTGCTTGCCCTCGGCGACCGCGCGCAGGCCCTTGATCGCCTCGTCGTGGTCGTGGGCCAGCACCACCGCGCGGGAGCGGCCGTGGTTGCGCCGCGACAGCGCACGGCCGATCGACTCCAGCGACGACGCGCGACCATCCGGGCTGTCGATCCAGTCGGCCAGCTCGGCCGCGGCCGCCTTCTTGCGCGACGTCAGGAACGCCGAAATCGCCAGCGGGACAACGGGAACCGGTTGTTCAGCCGCCTCGAGTTCTTCGAGCGCGATCTCCTTGAGCCGCAACGCCTCGTCGGTCAGCCCCGGCAATTCGTACTCGGGCTCGGCAGCAGCCTCGGGCAGGTCGTCATCGATAAATTCGCCATATTCGTCGAACCGCACCCCGCCCACGTACTCCGCCGCCGCTTCCTCGACGACCGTCTCCTCGGCGGCCGGTTCAGGCTCCGGTACCTTCTCGATCACGTCGCGGGGCAGCACCTCGCGCAGCACCAGGTGCGCGTTGGCGCCGCCGAAGCCGAAGCCGGACACGCCGGTGATCGCATATCCGCTGTAGCGCGGCCAGTCGGTGACGGTGTCGGCGACTTTCAGGTGCACCGCGTCGAAGTCGATGTACGGGTTGGGCCCGGCGTAGTTGATCGACGGCGGCAGCTTGTCGTGCGACAGGGCCAGCGCCATCTTGGCGAGGCTGGCCGCGCCCGCGGCCGACTCCAGGTGCCCGACGTTGGACTTCACCGCACCCAGCAGCGCCGGCCTGTCGGCGGGACGGCCCCGGCCGACGACGCGGCCCAGCGCCTCGGCCTCGATCGGGTCACCGAGGATGGTGCCGGTGCCGTGCGCCTCGATGTAGTCGACGGTGCGCGGGTTGATGCCGGCGTCCTTGTAGGCCTTGCGCAGCACGTCGGCCTGGGCGTCGGGGTTCGGCGCGAGCAGGCCGTTGGAGCGGCCGTCGTGGTTGACCGCACTGCCGGCGATTACCGCCAGGATCTGGTCGCCGTCGCGGCGGGCGTCGTCCACCCGTTTTAACACGAGCATGCCGCCGCCCTCGGAGCGGGCGTAGCCGTCGGCGTCGGAGCTGAACGACTTGATCCGGCCGTCCGGGGCCAGCACGCCGCCGACCTCGTCGAAACCGATCGTGATCATCGGGGTGATCAGCGCGTTGACGCCGCCCGCCAGAGCGACGTCGCACTCGCCGACCCGCAGCGCCTGCACGGCCTGATGCGCGGCGACCAACGAGCTCGAGCACGCGGTGTCGACCGCCACCGACGGACCGCGGAAGTCGTAGAAGTAGGACACCCGGTTGGCGATGATGCTGCTCGCGGTGCCGGTGATCGCGTACGGGTGGGCGACCGTCGGGTCGGACACCGCCAGGAAGCTGTAGTCGTTGTTGGACGCGCCGATGTAGACGCCGACGCTCTCACCGCGCAGGCTCGACGCCGGAATCCTGGCGTGCTCCAACGCTTCCCAGGTCAGCTCCAGCGCCATCCGCTGCTGCGGGTCGAGGTTGTCGGCCTCCATCTTCGACAGCGCGAAGAACTCCGAGTCGAAACCTTTGATGTCCTTCAGGTAGCCGCCGCGGGTGCGGGCCTTGGCGACGCGCTCCGCGATGCGAGGCTCTTCGAGGAACTCCGACCAGCGTCCCTCGGGCAGATCGCTGATTCCGCTGCGGCCCTGAAGCAGTGCCTGCCAGGTTTCCTCGGGCGTGTTCATGTCGCCGGGGAAGCGGGTGGACAGCCCGACGATCGCGATGTCGGGCACGTCGCGGGTGCGCGACCAGTCCTCGTCCTCGTCGACGCCCTCGGGTTCCGGCTCGCCCTCGACGATCCGGGTGGCCAGCGACTCGATCGTCGGGTGCTGGAACGCGACCGTCGCCGACAGCGTGACCCCGGTCAGATCCTCGATGTCGGCGGCCATCGCGACCGCGTCGCGCGACGACAGCCCCAACTCGACCATCGGGGTGGTCTCGTCGATCGCGTCGGCGGACTGGCCGGTGGCGCTGGCGACCCAGTTGCGCAGCCAGGCGCGCATCTCGACGACGGTCAGGTCGCCCGGTGGGGGCACTCCCGCGTCCGCGACGACATCGGGCTGCGGTGAACTATCCTCAAAATCGTTCTCTGCCATACGTTTTCGCCGTTACCAGTCAGTCCGCCTGGTCGGGGAAGGAATTCGGGGAGGCGGTACCGCCTCGCAGGCTGCCGTCGATGTAGGCGGCCCGGCAGGCCCGGCGCCCGATCTTGCCGCTGGACGTGCGCGGGATCGTGCCCGCGGGCATCAGCAGCACGTCGCGCACCGTGACACCGTGCCGCACCGCGACCGCGGCGCGGATGTCGTCGGCGATCGGCTCGACGTCGAGCTTGTGCGTGCCGGGCGCCCGCTCGCCGACGATCACGAGTTGTTCGGAGGTGTTCTCCGGGTCGTACTTCAGCCCCGCGTGCGGGTTGTCGAACACCGCTTGCGACAGCTGGTTGGCCGGCACGGAGAACGCTGCGGCGAAGCCGGGCCGCAGCGCGCGGGTGGCCTCGTGCGCGGTGTGCTCGAGGTCCTGCGGGTAGTGATTGCGGCCGTCGATGATCACCAGCTCCTTGATACGGCCGGTGATGTAGAACTCGCCGTCGAGGAACGCGCCCAGGTCGCCAGTGCGCATCCACATCGCGTCGTCGGGCGCACCTTCGGCGTGCGACGGGTTGGTTCGCGACTTGAGGATGTTCTGAAAAGTCTCGCGCGTCTCTTCTTCGCGGTTCCAATAGCCAGAACCCATGTTGTTGCCGTGCAACCAGATCTCGCCGATGTGCCCGTCGGGCAATTCCGTCGCCGTATCGGCGTCGACGATGGTCGCCCACTGGTCATACGAGATTCGCCCACAGGACACCTGCGGCACCCCGTCGGGGGAGTCCGCGGAGACTTTTACGAGCTTGCCCTTGTTCAACTCGTCGCGGTTGACGCGGATGACCGTCGGACCGACCTTCATGTCCGTGGTGGACACGAACAACGTCGCCTCCGCCATCCCGTAGGACGGCTTGATCGCGGCCTCGGTCAGACCGTATGGCGCGAATGCGTCGACGAACTTGCGCATCGAGACCTGCGAGATCGGTTCACTGCCGTTGAGGATGGCCAACTCGTTGCTGAGGTCAAGCGGCGGCTCGCCTTCCTTGGGGAGCCCACGCAACGCGGCGTGCTCGAACGCGAAGTTCGGCGCCGCGGAGAAGGTGCGACCGTGATCGCTGTCCTGCACGCCAAGTTCGCGCATCCACCGGATCGGCCGCCGCACGAATGCCGCCGGGGTCATGAACGTGATCTGCCGGCCGATGATCGAGGGCAGCATGATCGTGAGCAGGCCCATGTCGTGGAAGAACGGCAGCCAGGTGACGCCCCGCTGCCCCTCTTCGGCCTGCAGGCCGTCCATCAATTGGACCAGGTTGGTGGCCACCGACTGGTGCGTGATCTGAACGCCCGCCGGGCTACGGGTCGAGCCCGAGGTGTATTGCAGATAGGCGATCGTGTCCTCTGTGGGATTGTCGGGCCGCACCCAGGTATCGGCGACCTCGTCGGGCACTGCATCGACCGCGATGATGCGTGGACGCTCCTTGGCCGGTCGCTTGTGGAAGAACTTGCGCACACCCTCGGCCGACCCGGTGGTGGTGAGAATCACCGACGGGGTGCAGTCATCGAGCACCGCGTGCAAACGGCCCACGTGACCCGGCTCCGCGGGGTCGAAGAGCGGCACGGCGAGCCGGCCGGAGTAGATCGCGCCGTAGAACGCGGTCAGGTAGTCGAGGTTCTGCGGGCACAGGATCGCGATCCGGTCGTCGGGTTGGGTGACCTGCTGAAGGCGCGCAGCGAGCGCGCGGTTGCGGGCGGAGAACTGCGACCACGTCAGGTCGCGCGGAACGCCGTCGCGTTCAGTGGAAAAGTCGAGAAACCTGTACACGACGTGATCGCCGCGGGTCTGTGCCCACCGCTCCACATGCCGGACGATGCTGGCGCCTTCCGGGAATTTGATCCGCCCCGTCGTCTTGTCGATGAACGGGTTGACCCAAATAGGCACGTTTTTTTCTCCTGTCGAAGCACACCGGCCGGTTGTCGCACCAAGCGGCCCGGCCCTCGGGTCGGCTGGCATTCGCCGCGAACCCTAAACCTCCAAGATCGTACAGAGGTTCAGGCCGCTCTCCGCCGCCGCGTGGCGCGCCGCGCATAGCCGTTGCCGCTCTTAGTTATTTCTTAATGTTAGGTGACGTGGGATCGAGCGGCCAAATCGACAGTCCGCTCGTCGGACAAATGTTGCCCATCCGTGCTACGGCTGCGGTGCGTTCTTGATCACGTCAGCCGCCCAGTCGCGCGTCCATTCGGTGGCCGGCTGACCGCCGAAGTTCCAGAACTGCGTGGTGTTGTACATCGCGTGCACCGGCTCGCCCGCCGCGCCCAGCAGCACCTGAAGCGTGTTCGGCAGGCTCAGGAAGTTGAACGCCTCGTCGGGTGAGGCGCAGATCAGATCGCCTTGCGCGCAGATCTGGTTGGTGCGGTCATTCAGTGCGCCGAACCCGCCTTCGCGGGGACCGGTCATCGTGATGCCGGACGGGATGAACGGCACGTTCTGCAGCGTGACCTCCGCGCCCTGACCTGGGGGGTTCGGCCCGATGTCCTGTCCCACGCCTTGCTGGCGGCGACCGTCGGCGATCAGCGTCACCCCCAGCACCCGGTCCGGGTCGACGGGGCCCCTGCCGTTGCCGATGTCGCTGGCGATGTCACCGGCGATCACCGCGCCCTGCGAGAAGCCGACGATGACGTAGCTGGTCAACGGGCACCTGCTTGCGATGTCGGCGATCGCCCTCCTGGTGACGTCGGTGCCCTGCCTGCGGCTGACGTCGTAGTCGACCTCGTTGTCGCTGGCGAGCGGCCGGTGGAATTGTGCGATGTAGGGCACGGTGTAGGCCTGCAGCCGGTCCCCGTCGAGCTGTTCGGTCAGAGGCCGAGTGACGTTGAGCAACAACGCATTCGGGAACTGCACGGGGTTGACCGGGTCGAGCTGCGGTGACGACTCCCAGGTGCCGGGGACCGACACCAGTTGCACGTCGGGGCAGCCGGCGCCCTGCACCTCCGGGCGCGGCTTCCTGAGCACGAAAACGGCCACGAGGCCCGCCAGCAGCAATACGCCGACCACGGCGATCAGGATGCGACGGTTGCGTCGGCGCCTCGTCGCCACGATCAGCCGTGCTTGGGATGCGGCGCTTTCTCGACCGCATCCGCCGCCCAGTTACGCGTCCACACGGTGGCCGGCTGGCCGTCAGGGGTGCTCCAGAACTGCGTGGTGTTGTACAGCGCGTGCACCGGCTGGCCCGCCCCGCCGGCCAGTAGCTCCAACGTGGAAGGCAAGTTGACGATGTTGAACGCCTCCTGGGGCGCGGCGCAGATCAGGTCGTCCTGGGCGCAAATCTCGAACACGCGGTTGTTCAACGCGCCGAAGCCGCCCAGCCGGGGGCCCGTCATCGTCAGGCCCATCCCGGACAGCATCGGCACCTCGCGCAGCGTGATCTCGGCGCCCTGCCCCACCGGGGTCGGGGGGACGTCCTGGCCCACCCCGCTTTGGCGGCGCCCGTCTGCGATCAGCGTCACCCCGAGCACCAGATCCTCATCGACGGGTCCCCTGCCGTTACCGATGTCGCTGGCGATGTCGCCGGCGATCACCGCGCCCTGCGAAAAGCCGACGATCACGTAGCTGGTCAGCGGGCACCTGTTGGTCATGTCCGTGAGAGCCCGTACCGCGGCGTCCATGCCTTCTTGGCGGCTGTCGTTGTAGCTGATCTGGCCGTCACGCGCGAACGGGTTGTGGAACTGGGCGGTATAGGGAACCGTGTACGCCTGAATCCGGTCGCTGCCGAACTGCTCGGTCAGCGGCCCAGTGACGTTGAGCAGCAACGCATTCGGGAATTGCACCGGGTTCAGCGGGTCCTGCTGAGGCGCCGACTCCCACGTGCCGGGAATCGAGAGCACCTGCACGTCGGCGCAGCTGGCGTCCTGGAACTCGGGACGCGGCTTCTTTGGAACCACGGAGGTGGTGGGTGGCTGCGCGTTGGGCGCCGTGGCTTCCGGGGGCCCTTCCCCGCTCGGCGCGCGCAGGTAATACACCAGGTAGACCAGACCAAGCACAACCAGGACCGCCACCGCACCGGCCGCTACAAGCGCGAGGATGCGGTGGCGTTTCCGCCGATTGGTGTTAGCCATCTTGTCCCGCTAGCAGAGACGCTCGGTTGCGACTCGGATGTAGCTTCCCGTCGCGGCGTCGACATCGGCCGGCGTGGGCGGCATCGAACTCATGTGAGCGTCGTGCACGTCGCTGGACACCAGCGGATGCACGAAGTCCCACACCGCCTGTGGAGTCTGCCCCGCAGCACGGGCCTGGCACACGTACGAGCCGATGGACAAGGCCAGCAGTTCACTCGACGGGTGGACCCCTCCCGCGGCCAGCGCGTCCAGGTAGGCGCGTTGCTGGCCGGTCACCGTCAGTTTGTTCACCGTCTCTGACCCGCTGCTGCCGGCGGGTGGCGGAGCCGGCGACGCGCCAGGGTCCTGGCGACCCGATACCAGCGCCGTGGTGGTGTCGTCGGCGGGCAGCGTGACGCTGGACAGCAAGCCGTCATTCGCCGAGCACCCTGACAACACAGCCGTGGCAAGCGCCAGCGTCGCTACCGTCGAGGGCCCGCGCATCCGCGTGGACGTCCGTTGCACGTCTCCACGGTACCGGCTCAGTCGCACCGCACCGCGTGAGCAACGTCGCAGTTTGCTCACGCGTCGGGCACAGGGACTACTTGATCGTCGCCACCAACTCGCCGGCCATCGCGCCCAGTTGCGGACCCCACGTCGACCAGTCGTGATTACCGGAGGGCGGGAAGTCGAAGTGCCCGTTGTGGCCGCTGACCTGGCGGTAGTGCTGGTAGAACGATCGGTTGCTGCCCTGCGCCTGGTCACAGTAGGAGATCATCGCCGCCGGGTCGCTGCACGTCAGCGTCTGCGGGCTGAACACCCACAGCCGGGTGTTGTTCTGCGCCAGCAACGAGATATGCACGTCGGGGTCGTGCCACTTCCAGCGACCCAGTTGCGGCAGGCCCCACATGTTGCGACTGTCGACGCCGCCGAACCGCATCAGCCCGTCGGTGATCGCCCCGTTCATCGCGGTGGCCGACGGGGTGAGAAAACCAGACAGCGATCCGGCGAACCGGAACCGGTCGGGGTAGAACGCGGCCAGCGTGATCGCGCCGGTGCCGCCCTGGGCGGCGCCGACGATCCCGTGACCGTTGGGGGCGAGTCCCCTGTTCGCGGCCAGCCAATCCGGCAGCTCTTGGGACAGGAAGGTCTCCCACTGCCGGCTGCCGTCCTGCTCCCAGTTGGTGTAGAGGCTGTACGCGCCGCCAGCCGGGGCCACCACCGAGATGCCCTGGCCGGCGAGCGTGTTCATCGCGTTGCCGGCCGTCACCCAGTTGCTGACGCCGTCGCCCGCGTTGAACGCGTCGAGCAGGAACACCGCGTGCGGGCCGCCGTTGTAGAACGCGACGGGGATGTCGCGGCCCATCGCTCCGGAGGGGACCATCAGCATTTCGACGCTGTCGGCCTTCGCGGTACCCGACATTGCCGGAGCCGTCCACAGGGCAAGCCCGAGAATCGCCACTAGCAGCGCTCGCACCAGCACCACACCGACCTTCATAGCTTCCCCTCTCGGCATGCCGTCCGCCACGTGGGTCCTTACCCGAATCCGCAACGTAGTGAACCACATCACGCAGCAAAGGCGCGTATGAACGGCCGACGGCGGCGACCGTAGTGGTCGCCGCCGTCGGCCGATTGCGCAGCGCCTACGCGGTGGGCGTGGCGCCCAACACCCGCTGGATGTCGGGCTTCATCGCGTTCAGCTGCGCACCCCAGTAGACCCAGCTGTGCGTGCCCGCCTCGGGGAAGTTGAACACCCCGTTCGTGCCGCCGGCCGCGATGTAGGCGTCCTTGAACGACTTGTTCGTCCGAAGGGTGAAGCCTTCGAGGAACTTGGCGTTGAAGTCGCCGCCGCCCAGCTCGTTGGGCTTGCCGTTGCCGCAGTACACCCAGATGCGGGTGTTATTGGCCACCAGCTTGCTGACGTTGACCATCGGGTCGTTGCGCTTCCACGCCGGATCGCTGGACGGGCCCCACATGTCCTCGGACTTGTAGCCGCCCGCGTCACCCATCGACATGCCGACGAGCATCGGCCACCAGCCTTCGGAGAGGTTCAGGAAGCCGGACAGCGACGCGGCGTACGGGAACTGCTGCGGGTAGTAGATCGCCAGAGTCATAGCCGCCGAGCCGGCCATCGACAGGCCGACCGCGGCGCTGCCCGTCGGCTTGACCTGCTTGTTGGCCGCCAGGTACGCAGGCAGCTCCGAGGTCAGGAACGTCTCCCAGTTGTAGGTGAGGCAGCCGCTCTTACCGCAGGCTTGTTTGTACCAGTTGCTGTAGAAGCTGGACTGGCCGCCGACGGGCATGACCACCGACAAACCGGACTGGTAGTACATCTCGAACGCGTTGGTCTCGATGTCCCAGCCGCTGTAGTCGTCCCGCGCGCGCAGGCCGTCGAGCAGGTAGACGGCCGGGGAGTTGGCGCCGCCGCTCTGGAACTGCACCCGGATGTCGCGTCCCATCGACGCCGACGGGACGTCCAGGTACTCGACCGGCAGTCCCGGTCGGGAGAACGCCCCCGCAGTCGCCGAGTCCCCCACGACGCCGACCAGGCCCGGCAACAGCACCGCCGCCATGGCGGCGATCGTCAGCCGGCGCGCCCATCGGCCGCGCAACTTCTCAACGAACTTCATATATGTGTCCATCCCATCCTTTTGAAAGCGCAACGACGGCGCCCCCGCCGCCGTGCTCTGGGGTAGTCAACCACACCGGGGTGTGGTCCTCTCGACGTGAGTCCTTGCGATGGTGCGGCCCGCCAGGGCCGCGAGTGGTTGATGGGGGCCGGAAATTGCGAGGTCACGGGCTGCATCGGAGCGGCTGGCGTGGTCACCGGTAGCCCGCGCAGCCGGAGGCGCGCAGCGTTGACCGGCAACGGCAACGTGCTCAGAATGTGTTGCTCAAAAACCATTCGTCGATGTGAATCTCGATGTGGGTATCGCCGCACCATTGCGGTTCGTTACCACGATCGCAGCCGGCCAGCTAACTCGGCTAGGGCCCCGTCGCCGGTAAACCATTGTAAGGGGTACCACGTGAGGGCGGCTCACTCAAGCCGCAGCGGATCAGCTCGTAGCGCGGCACCCGGTCGATTCGGTAGCTGGTGAACTGATGCGCATGCAGCAGATTGGACAGGAATCGCCGCATCGTGAGCGGCCCCCTGATGGACGTCAGCACCGCGTCGGTGGCCGGGCACTTGAGGGCCTCTTCGGCTTGCGTGACCCAGTCCTCGTCGAGGTAGGGCGGTAGGTAGGGATGCTCCTTCAACCACGGGCCCTCTGCCACCGCCCAGTCCGGGAAAAGGTTCTTGTCGTGGCCGATCCTGGCGTCCTGCAGCCGAGCGGTGTGGGCCGCCAGCGGGTTTGCTAGACCGATCTGGTCGACCACCCGAACATCCAGTCCGACGTTCATGCCGAGCATGCCCAGATTGGTGAAGAACACGGTATGCGGGCCGTTCTTATCCGCTCGTTGTCCCAGTTCCGCAGGATCCGCGGGGACGACGTCCCACTGCGTGTAGTTGCCGGACGGCAGCAGCAGCGCACCGTCGGGGGTGTTCTCAATCGCTTCGATGGCCGCCCGCATGCGCGGGTAGTCGAGGTAGTCGGCGGCCGTCAGCGGGTGGGCGTTGCCGGTGGCCTGGGCGTAGAACCGGCGCTCGTCGACGATGCCGGTATACGTGACCCGGGTGGCGTCGGTGCCCATGCCCGGCGAGTTCGCCGCCCACAGCGCCCACACCGCGACCGCGAGCCACACCGCAGCCGTCGCACCCGCGAGCACCACGCCTCTCCCTCGCGACAGCTTCATCCGCTCGGGCAGCACGACCGGGATCACCGCAACCGGAGCCAGCACGCAGAACAGCGGCGTCAGCAAAACCCGACCGTGCATGAAGTCGCCGCCCTGCCGGATCCAGTAGAGCGCCTGCAGCAGTCCGCTGACGACGATGAACACCACCACCGCGGTCGGGCTCTGCACGAGC
>DASWBF010000430.1:0-3381 GCA_036390735.1 Mycobacterium sp.
CGCATGGCGGGTCGCGAGCTCGACCAATTCAGGATCATTGCCGGTGCGGCGAACCAACCGTGGCCCGGAGGCCTCGCAGAAGGCCAGCCCGAACCGTAGCGACGAGCTCACCCCCACCATCGCCTCATGCAGGTCCTCGACTGTCTTGATGAAGTGCGCCTGCCCGATCACGACATTGGCATCGTCCGGCTTGTCGATGGGCACCACATCCCAGGAAAGCGTTGTCGTGGTCACACGCACATGCTGCCACCGGCACGCGACAGCCACGTCCGATGCTTGGAATGCGAACGGTCCTCTTTGCGGGCGCCGCGTTCGCCCGTGCTTAGGCAGCCGGATCTAAAATTCGTGAGCGAGGGCCAGCTACTCCTCATCATCGATGACGTGAACGGCGGCCTCCTCGGCGGAGGCTGCGCCTCCGTCGATACCGACGTCATCAGCCAACAGGTTCGCGTCTACGTCTTCGCCAAACCCCTGGTCGGGCGCGACAAGTCGACCTGCCCGCGCGCGTCCCACCTCATTTCGCTGCGGAAACTCGGTCTCCCGCTCGGCTTCATCGGAGCGTTGCAGCTCGTCCTTGTCCAACGGGTCATATAGCCGCATTGCCGGATCTGGCTCTTCCTCGGCCAGCAGCTGCTCCAAGCTTTCAGGCGTCGAGCCGAAGGAGCCACCTCCGTACGGCCGCTCGGGCGGCGAATATCCCTCGTCGAGCACGTCGTCGACGCCACGGTCGACGAGGGTGTCCTCTGGCTGAAGTTGGTCGTCCTCATCCACGCTGTATTCGCCAGCCGACGATTCCATAGCGCCATCCGAGGTACTCATGACTCACACGATGTCACTACACCCGGGAAGCGCCATGGTGGGGGTGGGTCGCGTGGCAAGGTCTTCGCCCGGTTCGGCCACGAACCGTTGTCTAACCCGGACACGGTGACGACACCAGCCTCGGCGCGGAGCGTCCCGCACCTGGACGAGCGGCACACGGGGCTGGTGACAGAAAAACCAGTGGCCACCGCGCTCCTGCCACCAGCTCGGCGCCGCCAGCCCCCTGCTGGTCGAACTCGATGTCCTCGATCACCGTCCGCTTATCGACACCCAACAGCCCACGCCATAACCTCACATTGCGCACGTCGTTGCCCGCTCCTTTGGTTCCTGACCTTCAACAAGCCAGAAACCTTAAGCGACAACGACGTGCGCCCTCTCAGATCAGCAACCCGCCCACGGAAGTGTCAGAAGAGCCGAATTTTGCCAAATAGCCTTGTGCTTCTTCACGTTTCGCGGCGATCCAATCGGATTTAACCTGTTGCAGCGCAATGGGTTTGCGACGTCCGCCGATGGCGCGGATATGCCCGCCGCTACCCGCTTTCGGGCCGTTTGAGCAGGTAGAATCGCCCGTTATGACCCGCAGATTGACCGCTGGGCGCCGCCTTCGCCGTGATCTGGATCGCGCCTTGGATGAGGCGGCGGCCGAGTGCGGCGAGGTGTTGGTGTGGACGCAGACGGACCTGCAGATGATCGGGTTGATGTGCGCGGCGGCGGATCGCGCTGATGCGCTGCGCGACATCTGGGAGTCGTCGTTGGCATCGGGTGTGAGCGCGTCAACGTTGACGAAGCTCAGCGGTGAGATTCGCCAGTGCGAGCGGCAGATCGCCGGTCTGTTGGACCGGTTGGATGTGGGGTTGCAGGGGTCGTGGGCCAAGCAGCAGCGTAAGCGCGCTAGTCGCAGCCGGGGGTCGATCGCGATCGCCTGAAGGCTCGGGGACACCGCCGTCCTCCTTACGCGGCGGTGGGTCTCGCGGGGGTGGCCGGGGTGGCGCCTCAGGCTGGTTGGGTTCCTGAGTTTGGCTGCCGGCTCGGCCGCTTCCCAACCGACCGCTGATCACTGTGATGCGCGGCGGCGGATCGTGTCGAGCATACCGGCGCTTCTTGGACCGCGCCGCCCAAGGAGTGGAATGGTTGATCACGACACCGACGACGTCGTCGCACCGTGCACCGGCTGGCGTTACGACGCTCGTGGTGTGGAAATACGCTCTGGGACAACGATGGTGGCTGGGACGGGGCGCCGCTGTCGCAGCCGGGTTAGGGCTGGGCTAGGGCCGCAACACCAACTTGCCCCGGGTGTGCTGCTCCTCCAAGGTGCGGTAGGCAGCCCGGACGTCGTCAAGCGCGAATACCCCGGCGATCGGCACCTCGAGGTCACCGGCCGCGGCCAGAGCGGCCAACTCGGCCAGCACGGCGGCGCTGGCCGCGTCTGCGTTGCCCGCCGCCTGGACGCCGAACTTCTCCACGGCGGGGAAGTCGATGATGGTGTCGACCCGCTCGGGCGCGACCCCGAGGCCGGTGACCGCCAGGTCGACGTAGCCGCCGCCGAACAGGTCTAAGAACGCATCGACGCGACCCGACGGCGACGCGGCGCGCAGCCGGCCCGCCAGATCGTCACCGTAGTTGACCGGGATGATGCCGTGGGCGGTGAGCCATTCGTCGTTGGCCGGTCCGGCGATGCCGAGGACCGTCGCGCCCGTGCGCCGGGCGAGCTGCACGGCGATCGTGCCGACGCCGCCTGCCGCCGCGGCCACGGCGACGGTGTCGTTCGGTGTGAGCCTGACCGCCCGCACCGCCGCGTAGGCCGTGGTGCCCGCGACGAACAGGCTGCCCGCGACCTCCCACGACAGCTGCGCCGGCTTGGCCGTGAGCTGTTCGGTCGGCACCGCGACGAATTCGGCGTGGCTGGAGCGGCTTTCGCAGAAGCCCAGCACCTCGTCGCCGACTGCGAATGTCGACACGCCGGGCCCGACGTCGGCGACCACTCCGGCCAAGTCGCTGCCCTGCCCGGACGGGAACGTGGCGGGCCAGATCTCGTGCAGCACGCCCGTGCGGATCTTGGCCTCGCCGGGATTGATCCCCGCGGCCTTCACCTCGACGAGCACCTCGCCCTCACCGGGCACCGGACGGTCGACCTCACGCACCTCGAGCACGTCGATGTCGCCGTATAGATCGAATCGCACAGCCTTACTCATGGCCTCTACGACAAGCACGCCACGCCCACTATTCCCCGCTGTGCACGACGCCGACGCCCGCGGTGATTGACTGACGTTTTACCCCTTCGGCCGGTCGGCGACCAGGCAGCGTGTGAAGGCGTCTCGGCGCGGCGAGTAACCGGAGGGTCCGCCGCATCGGCTCGGCGGCGGCGAGCGTTACTCGGTGTCGGCAGGGCCGAGAAGTCGCACTTCCTCTAGGTCCATCGCCGACTGCAGCTCGCGAAGAACGATGTCGTCGATGCGGTTTCGGTCTCGCAGGTCAGTGACGGCGCGACGCTTGTAGTCGAGCACGCCAAGACGCACCCGCCGTATCAGATCGTTCCTCTCGCCCGCGTCGACGGTCCCCGAG
>DASWBF010000431.1:0-3801 GCA_036390735.1 Mycobacterium sp.
CTATCTTCCGGTCAATGGCGGCCTCAGTATGGATTGAACGGGACAGCGACGCATCAGATTCGGAAGGAAGACAGTCCCCATGAACACGATCGACCTGGCACGCCCGAGTGGGCAAGCCGTTGTCGTCGGAGCGACCGGCGAGGTCGGCGCTGCCATCGTCGCGCGGCTACGCAAAGCCGGAGTGCCGGTGGTCGCAGTGGCCCGCGACGGTGACCGCCTCGAACAGTTGAGTGCAACCGACGATGGGATTACGGCATGCCCCGCGGACATCGGCGATGACTCGTCGGGCGAGGCGATCGCCGCCGCAGTGTCCGGGCCTGTCCGGATGGTGGTCCAGTCAGCAGCCGTTCCGCCGGCCGGACCGCTGGCCACGATCGAGCCAGAGGTCCTTGGCCGGTCGGTGTCGTTGAAGCTGGGTGGGCTGCTGCGTCTCATCCGCGCTGTTGACGATCGGTTTGTCCAGGGGTCCCGGATCGTCGCCATCGGTGGCCATTTCGGTTCCGAACCCACGCCTCAAACCTGCGGGGCCGGTGTCACCAACGCTGCCCTGGCCAACCTCATTCGCCAGCTCGCCGACGCCTACGGGCCACGGGGGGTGACCGTGCACATGATTGCTCCGGGTGTCTTGTACACCGACCGCCTCCGTCGGTTCGCCGCCTCCCACGCCGAGGCGCGCGGCGTGAGCGTCGAGACCGTCCTCGAGGAATACCGATCCCACTCACCGCTGGGTCGGCTGACCACGCCCGACCAGATCGGCTGGGCAGTAACTCAATTGCTGGCCCCCGAGGCCGACGCGCTGCACGGCGCAACTCTCGCCTTGGACGGCGGCGCCCGCCGAGGCCTCTTCTAGCCCGTTCCAGTCGGGCCGCTCAACGGCGGCCTTGGGGTGGATTGACATCAGGTTCCGCGGCTACGGAAGTCATCAGATTGGGAAGGGGTTTGGCCGTGCAGACAATCGATCTGGCGTATGTCGAGCGTGGTGTCCACGAGGAACTGGTCGCCCAAGTTGCCGACCAGGAGGGCTATTACGAGGATGAAGGTGTCCACGTCGCCATCCGCAATGGGGTGAGCTGGGACCCGGAGCGTCTGCGCCGCGGCGCGTCCATTGGTCTGGGCCGGGCCCTATTGCAGCGGCTGACGGGCGGTATCGGCTGGAAGGTGCTCAGCGTCAACACCCATCGTCCCCTGTTCTGGTTTCTCGGCAACGCCGACGTGGCATCCATGGCCGATCTGCGCGGTCGCCGCGTGGCGGTTCACCCCGCCCAAACCGCCCCCGGTTGGTTCACCCGAATCGTCCTGCGCGAGCACGCCCTTGACCCCGACCGCGACCTGGAATGTGTGGTGCGGCTTCCGGGTGACTACCAGATGGACCTGCGGCGGCTTAGGGACGGCTCGATCGACGCTGCCTGCGTCGGCACCACGCTCTCCCCCGAACAGGTCGCCGAGGAGGAAGGGTTTCACGTGCTGGCCTGGGTCGGCGATCACATCCAGATCCCCACCGTGGGCGTCGCGGTGGACCCTGTTCATATCCCGCTGGACAACCCTGCGCTGCAGGCGCTGGTGCGGGCCAACAACCGGGCTCTGCGGACGATCGCCGAACAGCCCGACTTGGCCGTGGACTACATCGCCTCGTTCCTCAATCGACTGACGCGTGATGAAGCGCTCGCGGTCGCGGCCGAACTAGCCTCCTCGCTGTTTCAAGTGGACTTGATCTTGTGATGTTGTTTCGCTGAGGCCGTGTTGGGTGGTTCGGTGGCAAGCCGACCCGCACCGCCGGCGCCCCGGCGCCGAGGAGCGGAAGCGGCGCGGCAGCCCTGCTCGCGGTTGACCGGCGCGCCGGTCGCGTCGTTGACTGGGTGACCGTCGTTGACGTTATCGCAGGCGAGGAGATCGCATGGACGAGTCCGGATTGTTCACCGCGGCACTGGGTTTGACACCGCCATGGCGGGTGAGTCGGGTGGAGTTCGACCTGGAGCAGACGCGGCTGGACCTGTACCTGGACTTTCCGCGGGGTGCCCGGTTCGCGTGCCCGGCCAAGGGCTGCGGCCGGCGCGAGTGTCCGGTCCATGACACCGCCGCCAAGACGTGGCGGCACATGGATTTCTTCCAGCACAAGGCGTTCCTACACGCTCGGCTGCCGCGGGTGCGCTGCCCCGTGCACGGGGTGCGCCAGGTCGGGGCGCCGTGGGCGCGGGAGGGATCGGGGTTCACCCTGCTGTTCGAGGCGCTGCTGCTGCAGTTCGCGGCGGCGATGCCGGTGCGCAAGGTGGCCGAGATGACTCGTGAGCAGGACACCCGGATCTGGCGGGTGCTGCACCACCACGTGGACGCGGCCCGCGCCTGCGCGGACTACTCGCGGGTCGACAGGGTCGGCATGGACGAGACCGCCGCCGCCCGCGGTCAGGACTACGTGAGCATCTTCGCCGACATGACCTGCGCGAAGGTGCTCTACGCCACCGAAGGCCGCGACGGAGACACGGTGGCCCGCTTCGCCGCCGACCTACGCGACCACGGCGGCTACCCGGAGGCCGTGTGCGACACCAGCTCCGACATGAGCGCCGCCTACATCGCCGGGATCGGCGAGCACCTGCCGAACGCGGCGATGACCTTCGACCGCTTCCACGTCGCGGCGAAACTGTCTGAGGCCGTCGACGCGGTGCGCCGCGACGAGGTCGCCTCCCGCCCCGAGCTCAAACGCACCCGCTGGCTGTGGCTGAAGAACCATTCGAATCTGACCGACACCCAACAGGCCGAGCTGTATCGGCTGACCCGCCCCTCGGCGCGGCTGGCCACCGCCCGGGCGCTGCGATGGCGCGAGGACTTCCAGGCCTTCTACGACCAGCCCGACGACTACGCCGACGAGTATCTGCGGCGCTGGTGCTACGGCGCGAAACGCTCACGGCTGCAACCGATCAAGGACTTCGTCGCGACCGTGGAGCGGCACTGGGACGGCATCGTCGCGTGGCACGCCAGCAGACTGAACAACGGCCTGCTCGAAGGGATCAACTCCCTCGTGCAAGCCGCCAAGGCCCGCGCCCGCGGCTACCGCAGCAAGCGCAACATGATCACCATGATCTACCTCATCGCCGGCGACTTCACCCTGCCCACCGTCGCCAACCCCGCCCTCGCGTACCCATCCGCTGCCGCCTGAACAGACCACTTAAGCCAAGCCTAACCAACCCACTTGAAACAGCGGAGAACCTCGCCAGGGCGTCCGCAATTTTGACGTTGAATGGGGCCAGCGTGATTTCGACACCGAAGATTTTTAGGCCGCCCAGTCGCTCCCACAGGAACGCCACCGCCAGCGGCCCAGCCGCAAGTAAGCCGACGATGACAGCCCGATGCTCAGGAAGATTTGGCCACACTAAGTGTGCGACGCCGTAAGCGACGGCGAATACCGCGACAATCGAGTACAGAACGAGCGCGGTCATTCCGTACCGTCGTCCGATCCGGCGAAGCATCCCAATAGACCGCCTAAACGTCGAAGATACGTCCATTGATCCGCTCTCCAAAGTCAGACGTAGTGGTGTAAGAGACTCAGCAGTGGGCCGGGGCTCGGCGTTGAGCGTAGGCGTTTTCCACCTCGACGCGCGAAATAATTGCAGCGCAGCCGCCTAGGACGACGCTGAATAACTCGTCCAATGCTGGTCGTGTCTGACGGTTGTGTGCCCTGTGGCGTGTGATGATGTTGTGGTGCAAGGGATTACGCGGTCGGATCGGGAGTTGTTGGACGCGGGCGCGCTGGTCGGGGAGCTGGTGCCGCCGGGCAGTGTGTTCGCGTTTTTGGCCGAGCACCGGCAC
>DASWBF010000432.1:0-4933 GCA_036390735.1 Mycobacterium sp.
ACTGGTGGCCAAGCTGCGCTACCAGCAGACCAAGATCGACGGTGCGCCCGACACCATCCTCGTACCCGCCGAGGTCGTCGCGATCATCGGCGAACAACAACAATGGGCGCAGCGGTTCTTCGCCGCGCACGGCGCACCCGACAAGACCCCGAAGTACCTGTTCCTCGCTTTGCAGATGAACCGCAACGGCGACCGGCCCTATTCCGGCAACACCCTGCGCAACCTGCTGACCGATCTGGCCGTCCGGCTCGACGTGCGTGACCGCACCGGCGCCCTGGTCGACTTCAACCGCACCCACCGGTTCCGCCACACCGTGGTTATCTGTACTGCCAAGGAGCCTGTGAGCCACGTGAGTTTAGCGGCGTGACACGCCGGTGCCTTACGAATATCCGGTACTTTCAGGCACGGCCGTTACGTTTGGCACGTGATCGCGTTCCGCGCCGAACGGGCGGTTTCACCCCTGGATGGATCCGAGTTGTGGGTGGTGCTGGACTGCGGGTTCGTGATGCACCGGGAGGCCAGCGATTTCCTGCGAGCGCTGCATGGGGCCGGGCGTTCGCCGCAGACGATCCGTGCCTATGCCGGGCGGGTGGCGAGCTTTTTGGGCTGGTGCGCCGACCAGGGGGTGCAGTGGTCCTCGATCGGCCTGCCGGGCTTGGCCCGATTCAAGCACTTCGTCGAAGCCACCCCGCACCGGGGCGGGCGATTGCGTTCGGGCACAACGGTAAACGCGATCCTCACCGCAGTGTGCGAGTTCCTGCGGTTTTGCGCCAGGACCGGGGTGATCGACCAGGCTGTGGCTGACCGGTTGTCTGAACCGCGTTGGCTGCGGTTCACCCCGCCAGGTTTTGATGCCGGTGAATCCGGCCAGTTCCGGACGATGCGGACCCGCACGCTCAAAGCGAGGGCGGAGGCGGCGTTCCCGGAGGCGTTCACCATCGAGCAGGCCGAACGGGTCGTGGAGTGTTGTCGCAGGCCTCGGGAACGATTCATGGTGACCCTGCTTCGTGACGGGGGCCTACGGATCGGGGAAGCTCTGGGATTGCGCCGATCCGATCTGCACCTGCTGCCCGATTCGCGGCGGGTGGGTTGCACGGTTTTGGGCGCTCACGTTCACGTGCGGCACCGGGCCAATCCCAATGGCGCGCTGGCGAAGTCGCGGTTTCCGCGCACTGTGCCGGCGAGCCAGGCGGTGCTGGCGGCGTATGCGGACTACCAGTTCGAACGCACGGAGATCCTCGGCGGCGACGACTGCGACATGGTGTTTGTCAACCTCTACCACGAACCGCTGGGCGCGCCGATGACTTACCGTGCGGCGAAACGGTTCTTCGAGCGGCTGGCCACAGAGTGCGGCTTTGCGGTACGGCCGCACATGTTGCGGCATACGGCGGCTACAAACTGGGTGCGTGCCGGGGTGGATCTTGATGTCGTGCAACGGCTTTTGGGTCACGCATCGTTGGCCTCGACCGCTGTTTACCTGCATGCGCGAGATGAGGACAAACGGCGAGCCGTGGAGGCTGTGGCCGCCGGGGAGCGCTTTCGATGAGTACGCCGGCGTCTCACCTGCTGGTCGGCACCGGCGCCGACCCGAGGTCGGTGACCGATGCTGGCTGGCTGCAGTGGCTGTCTGCTCATATCGATGCCGCGTGGCGGCCGGACGAGTGGGATGGGTCGCTGTGGCTGTTCACCGGCGATTTGGACAGTGAGCGGACCGCGGCGTGGCGGTGCCGGACTCCGGGCTGCCCCACTCCCGCCCGGGGCTTTAATGGCCGCTGCGCGAGTTGCCGACGCTCCCGGTCGACGGCCGGTGTCTCCGAGGAGGAGTTCGACCGTGCTCCCCGGCGGCGCCCGACCCGCCCGGTTGCCCGCGGCGGCTGCACGGTGCCCGACTGTCAGGGCGAGTTGCATTGCCGCGGCCTGTGTTTCCGGCACGAGCGGGCCTGGCGCGGCGCCGGTGGCGGGCCGGTGGAGCAGTTCATCGCACAGGCTCGGCCGCTGACCCGCAGCGAACCGTGCCTGGTCACCGGTTGCGGCCGTCAACGCGTCACCCGGCGCGGGCTGTGCCACTTCCACCGCAATCGGCTGCAGCGACAACGCAACTCCGCGTCGATGTCGCCGCAGGAGCTGGCCGTGTGGGTGGCCGGTGAGAAGCCCCGGATCGCGGCCCACCAGTTCTCGCTTGCCGGTCTGCCCGAGCTGGTGCGTTTGGAGCTGCTCTACGCGCTGCAACGCCGCGATGAGGCACCTCCTCCGCTGGACCCGTTACCGGTTCGGATCCTCATCGCACGCCTGAGAGGGGCCGACTCGGTTCGCCACGTCGACCCCGAAACCGTGTGTGGCAGCGGGGGTATGCAATACAACGCGGCCGTCACGGGCTTGTTCGCCGACCTGCGTCGTTATCTGGAACGAGCCTGGACCCAGTACGCCGGCGCTGATCCGTATGCCGGCGACGTGTGGCAGGTGCAGCTGCTGGACCTGCAGTCCAACGGCTCACGCCGCTGGCCGGCCACCAAGGGGACCGTCGACTTCGGCCCAATCGAGCTGCGCTGGCTGCGCGAGGTGATCAAGGACTGGGCCCGTAACACCCGGCCCTACCTGCAACGGCTGCGGCAAGCGCTGCGGGCCTGCCGCGTGGCTTCCCAAACCCTGGTGGCCTGCGGCCGCGCCGACCAGACCAGTCTGGGGGCTGGCGACTTCGTTCTCGTCGAGCGGGCCATCGTCGAGCAACGCCGCACCGACGGCAGTCCTCACTCCGCCTCATACCGCACCCAGCTGCTGCGGGTGTTCTGCGAGGTGATCGAGCACGGCCGCGCCAACGCGCTCATGACCGAGGTGCCCGACCCGTTTCGACCGTCGCCGCGTCGTCAACGGGTGGTCGCGGACGTCAACGAGGAACAGCTGGGTAAGGCGTTGCCCGACACCGTGATTCGCCAGCTCGACCAGCACCTTCACCTGTTGGGTCCGGCGGGCCGTCACGGGTCGATCAGTGCTGCCGACTTGCGGGCAATGCATCAAACCATCTACCAGATCCTGCGAGACACCGGCCGCCGCCCCGGCGAGATCGTCAGCCTCAAGATCGGCTGCGTCGAAATCATCGACGGCCAACACAACCTGATCTACGACAACCACAAGGCCGCCCGGCGGCGTCGCCGGCTGCCCATCACCGCCGACACCGCCGAGGTCATCAAGACCTGGCAGCATCGCCGCGAGCAAATGCCCACGGCCCCGGCGACCCGGCCGTGGCTGTTTCCCTCCCCGCTGCTGCGCTCCCGCCAGGCCCGCGGCCACCTGACCGCTTCCTGCGTCGGCGTGGCGTTTCGGGCTTGGACGCGGTCGATCCCGAAGATCGACGGCGAACTACTGGACCCTGACGGGACACCGCTGCCGTTCGACCGCTCGCTGATCACCCCGTACGTGCTGCGGCACTGCTACGCCCAGCGCCACGCTGATGCCGGCGTGCCCGTCGACGTGCTCAAAGACCTGCTGGATCATTCTTCTATCCAAACCACGATGGGGTACTACTCGATCACCCATAAGCGCAAGCAGCAGGCCATCCGCGCTGTCGGGTCCCTGGCCGTGGACGCCGAGGGCAACCCGTCGTCGTTCGCCGACCCGCTGGCCTACGAGCGGGCCTCGGTGTCGGTGCCGTTCGGCAACTGCACCGAGCCGTCCAACGTGAAGGCTGGCGGCGGAGCCTGCCCCATCCGATTCCAATGCGCCGGTTGCGGCTTCTACCGCCCGGACCCCTCGTATCTTCCCGCCCTCGAAGAGCACATCCACTCGCTTAAGGCCGACCGGGAGACGGCCCAGGCAATGGGCGCCGCCGACTACGTGATCGCCAACATGAGCAGCGAGATCGACGCGTTCACCCGCGTGGTCGACACCATGCGGAGCCGTCTCGCCGACCTCGACCCCCAGCAGCGGGCCGAGGTCGAAGAGTCCAGCCGTATTCTGCGGCGAGCCCGCGCCGCCCGCCGCCTTCCGCTCATCGCCACCACCGCCAAGCAGACCGGATGAGCACGACCACGGCCAACCAAGCGCGTGCCGCAGCACTGAAAGCGGCCCGGGCCAAAGACAGTGACGTCAAGCGTCGACGGACCCTGGCCGCGCTCCAAACCCTGGAAGCCACCGGTACGGCGATCACCTTCACCGCGGTAGCGGAGGCCGCCGGGGTCTCCACCTGGCTGGTCTACGCCGACGGAATCCGCGAACACATCGACGCCGCTCGAAACCGCCAGAACAACCAGCACAACGGGACCGGCACACCGACGGCTCCCAGCAGACAACCGGCGACGCAGGACAGCCTGCGCACCGACCTGGCGATCGCCCGCGAGCAGATCAAGACGCTGCGCTCAGAACGCGACAAACTCCAGCAGCGCCTGCGGCTGCAACTCGGCGCCGAACTCGAAGCACCCGACCGCGCTCACCTGACCGCACGGGTCACCGACCTCGAGACCATCAACCGTCAACTCGTCGCCGAACGCGACGCGCGCACCATCGAGGCCGATGCCGCCAAACGTCGGGTCACCGAACTCGAAGACGAACTATCCGCTGCACGCGAAAGCCTGCGTCGGGTCATCAAAGCCCAAAACCGCGCACCATGACGCCTACCTCCGCAGCGGCTCCCGCCCGCAGTCACCCCCGACGTGCCTCACGTGCCGAGCACTCGAAAACGCCTATGGCCAGCATTTTTACAGAAAAAGTACAGATAACCGCGGCGATGCGGCTCCTGCACGCCGGGGTCGACACCAGCGTCATCGCGCTCTGGCTTGGTCATTATGCGGGTGATCTTGTCAAGCGGTTCTTGTCAGGAGGCTGCGTCGTCGAGGCGGGAGAGCAGTCCGTCGAAGATCTTTTTCCGCCCGACCTGGCCCTTGGTGTCCGCGTCGTCGCGTTGTCGTTGCAGGGTGGGGCGGAAGTCGATGGTGGTCTG
>DASWBF010000433.1:0-1793 GCA_036390735.1 Mycobacterium sp.
CAGCGCCGCGATGTCGTCGCGCCGGAACATCCCCGACCGGCGTCCGGCGAGCACCATGAACCCGGCCAGCGCGTTGACCAGCAGCTTGCGCCACGCCTCGGTGGTGAAGTCCGTCGCGGCGGTGACGACGCAGCCGGCCTCGCGCAGAGCATCGGCGACGTACACGGCGGAGGCCGGCAGCGTCAGCCGCGGCTCGCCGCGCAGCCGGACCCAACCGCCGGGCTGCGTCTCGGCGCCGAACCACACGATGCCCGGCACGACCGTTGATCGCGGGCAGTGCGGCTGCACCAGCTCGACCTGTTCCACACCGTTCTGCAGCACGCACACCGTGGTGTGCTCGTCACAGAGCACGGCCAGCCACTTCGCGGCCGCCTCGAGCTGGGTCGCCTTGACGGCCAACACGACGAGGCCGACGGGGCCTTTCACGTCGCCGGCATCGGTGTGCACCGGGCCGGGAACCAGAATCCGATCGCCCCCGTCGGGCCGGACGTCCAGCTGGTCCCGACGCGTCCGGCCGCATAGTACGACCGGACGCCCGGCGTTGTGCAGATACGCCGCGACCGTCGCTCCGACGGCGCCGGGACCCACCACCGCGATGCGTGCGCCCACCCGCGCCACGCTACCGGCGCATTCGGCACATTTAGACTGGGTTGTCATCCCGATCCAGGCAGGAGTCTTTTGTGCTGCGCACCCACGCCGCAGGTTCGCTGCGGACCGCCGACGCCGGTCAGAAGGTGACGTTGGCGGGCTGGGTTGCGCGTCGGCGCGACCACGGCGGCGTCATCTTCATCGACCTGCGCGACGCGTCCGGAGTGTCGCAGGTGGTGTTCCGTGAGGGCGACGTGCTCGAGCAGGCGCACCGGCTGCGCGCCGAATTCTGCATCGCCGTGCAGGGTGTCGTCGAGATCCGGCCCGAAGGCAACGCGAACCCCGAAATCGCCACCGGCGACGTGGAAGTCAACGCCACCTCGCTGACCGTCCTCGGCGAAAGTGCGCCGCTGCCGTTCCAGTTCGACGAGCCCGCGGGGGAGGAGGCGCGGCTGAAATACCGCTACCTCGACCTGCGCCGCGAGGGACCCGGTGGGGTAATTCGGTTGCGCTCCAAGGTGAATGCGGCCGCACGGGCAGTGCTGGCCGGCCACGATTTCGTCGAGATCGAAACCCCGACGCTCACGCGGTCCACCCCGGAAGGCGCGCGTGACTTCGTGGTGCCCGCCAGGCTGCAGCCCGGCACGTTCTACGCGCTGCCGCAGAGCCCGCAGTTGTTCAAGCAGCTGCTGATGGTGGCGGGCATGGAGCGCTACTACCAGATCGCCCGCTGCTACCGCGACGAAGACTTCCGCGCCGACCGCCAACCCGAGTTCACGCAGCTCGACGTGGAGATGAGCTTCGTCGAGGCCGAGGACGTGATCGCGATCTCGGAGGAGGTCCTCGCGTCGTTGTGGGCACTGGTCGGCTACGAGCTGCCCGGGCCGCTGCCGCGCATCACCTACGCCGAGGCGATGCGCCGGTTCGGTTCCGACAAGCCGGACATGCGGTTCGGGCTGGAGCTGGTGGAATGCGCAGAGTTCTTCCGCGACACGCCTTTTCGGGTTTTCCAGGCACCATACGTCGGCGCCGTCGTGATGCCCGGGGGCGCGTCGCAGCCGCGGCGCACGCTGGACGGCTGGCAGGACTGGGCCAAGCAGCGTGGGCACCGCGGGCTCGCGTACGTGCTCGTCGGCGACGACGGCACGCTGAGCGGGCCGGTGGCCAAGAACCTTTCGGACGCCGAACGTGACGGGCTGGCCGCC
>DASWBF010000434.1:0-4760 GCA_036390735.1 Mycobacterium sp.
GATGAACGCGTACGTGCAGTAGCGGTAGTACTTGTCGTTCTCGAGCCGCTCCATCACCTCGTCGGGCGGGTTCTGCCCGTCGGCGCCGAACTTCAGGTCGAGCAGCGGCAGCAGCACGAACAGCAGCAGCGGACCGATCCATAGCAGCACCTGCGACGCGGTATGCCAGCTCTGTTGGTTCATCGCCCAGATGATCGGCAGCACGACGAACAGCGCCGTCGGGGCGACTAGCCCCGTCAGCCACAGGTATCGCTTCTTGTCACGCCACTCCTGAACGAGGGCCACTTCGTTCTCGACTACCGACGTCACTGCCGCAATCCTCCCGTGAGACGTACATCACCTGTCGGGTTTACGTTAGATAACGATTTGTCTGTTGTCTAGACACAATTAGATAGTTTGTAAAGTTGCCTCGATTCGAGCACCGTTTGCGAAACTTGCCTACAGAGTTGCGCTCGGTCTGACATTCCGGCTTTTATGGTTGGCTGTGCCAAGAATGGATCGTCGTCGCATGATGTTGATGACGGGGATAGGCGTGATGGCAGCCGCGATCCCCGTCCCCGAGGCCCAGGCCTACCCGTCCGGACAGAATGTGCCGGCGGACCGGGTGCCACCACCCGCCGCGCCGCCCGGCGGCCAAGCCGGGCCCTACCTTTTCCACGATGAGTTCGATGGCCCGGCCGGCTCAGCGCCCGATCCCTCGAAGTGGTTGGTGTCGCGAGCCCGCGAGTCAATCAAGGACCCGACGTATTGGGAGCTGCCCGAAAATGTCGGGCAGTATCGGGACGATCGCCGAAATGTGTTCCTCGACGGCAAGTCCAATCTCGTCATTCGCGCCGCGAAAGACGGCAGCACCTACTACGGCGGCAAAGTTTTTAGCCCGTGGCAAGGAGGCATCGGCCGGACCTGGGAAGCCCGAATCAAACTCAACTGCCTCACTGCCGGTTGCTGGCCCGCCTACTGGTTGTCCAGTGACGCTCAGGGCGAAATTGACATAGTCGAGTGGTACGGCAACGGCAACTGGGCTTCGGGAACCACCGTCCACGCAAGAGCGAACGGCTCCGAATGGGCGACCCACAACCTCGCGCTGGACAGCGGGTGGCACACGTGGCGAGTCCAATGGGATGAGGCCGGTATGCGCTTCTGGAAGGACTACGTCGACGGGGCGCAGCCATACTTCAATGTTCCGGCGAACTCCTTGGCGGATTGGCCGTTCAACGACCCCGGCTATCAGGTGTTTCCGATCTTAAATCTCGCGGTGGCTGGCTCCGGTGGCGGCGATCCCGGTCCGGGGACCTACCCCGCGGACATGCTCGTCGACTGGATTCGTGTCTGGTAAGACAGGGCGGACCGTCGACGAGCTCGTCGTCACCGACTGATCTAACAAGACGGTCAGGTCCCACCAGCTCAGGTCTTTCCCCAGCCGGGTTGATTCCTCGTCGGTGTCTGCGATCGACTGCTCGACCGACTTCGTGCGCAGCTCCATGTCCGGTCTCCTTTGGTCGATGTCGGCTGTTTCTCTAGTACTCTGCTGCCCCGTGAATAATGGTCGCTCGGACAAGCCTCGCTCCGTGGGGCGGCGAGGGAAACACGCGGTTGTCATCGGGGCCAGCATCGCGGGCCTGTGCGCCGGCCGCGTGCTGTCGGACTTCTACGACAGGGTGACGCTGTTCGACCGCGACGATCTCCCGGAGCACCCCGCGAACCGGTCGGCCGTGCCTCAGGGCCGGCACGTGCACATCCTGATGTCGCGCGGCGCGCAGGAGTTCGGCGCGCTGTTTCCCGGCCTGCTCGACGACATGGTCGCCGCGGGCGTGCCGATCCTCGAGGATCAGCCCGGATCGATCCACTTCGGCGCGGCCGGGCACGTGCTGGGCATCCCCACCGAGCTGGAGGAGACGTTCACCACCTACGTGCCGAGCCGGCCCCGCCTGGAGTGGCAGATCCGCCGGAGCACCGTGTGGCTGCCGAACGTGGAGATTCGGCAGCGGTCGGTGAGCGCGCCGCGGTTCGACGCCGCCACGCAGCGGGTGACGGGCGTGGTGCTTGACGACGGGGATGTCGTCGAGGCAGACCTTGTCGTCGACGCGACCGGCCGCGGTACCCGGCTGCCAGTGTGGTTGTCCGAGTGGGGTTTTGACCGTCCGGTCGAGGACACGGTCGACGTCGGCATCGGTTATGCGACGCAGCAGCTGCGGATCCCGGACGGCCTGATCGAGGAAAAGGTGGTCGTCGCCGGCGCGTCGCGCGAGCAGCCGGTCGGTATCGGGATGCTCTATTACGAGGACGCCACCTGGGGCATGACCACCTTCGGCGTCGGCAAGGTGGAGCCACCGCACACCTTCGACGAAATGTGCGTGGTCGCCGACGCCGTGCTGCCGCAGCACGCAGCGGCCATCCGCCAGGCCGAGCCGATCGGCGAAGTGGCGTTCCACAAGTACCCGACCAGTCGCTGGCGCCGCTACGACAAGCTGACCCGATTTCCTGCCGGGATCGTGCCGTTCGGCGATGCGGTGGTCAGTTTCAATCCGACGTACGGGCAAGGTATGACGATGACGTCGCTGCAGGCGGGGCACCTGCACCGGGCGCTCGAATCAGCCGACGACGACATCGCGCGCCAGCTGAACCGCGCCACCGCCAAAACGACTTACCCGGTGTGGACGATGAACGCGATCGGCGATGCGATGTTCCACAACGCCACCGGCGACATGCCCCGGTGGTATCGGCCGGTGGGCAACCTGTTCGAACAGTTCCTCGGCGCCGCCGAGACGGAACCCGTCCTGGCCGAATGGTTCTTGCGCCGGTTCTCGCTGCTCGACAGCCTGTACATGATCCCGTCGGCGCGGATCGTCGGTCGCACGGTGCGGCACAACATGCGGTGCTGGCTGGCCGAGCGCCGCCAGACACGCGAGCGTCAACCCGATTTCGCGGTCACCGAGCGGTCCAAGTCCGGCTCCAGGTAGATGACTCGCGCCGCGGGCACAGCGGCACGTATTCGAGCCTCCGCGTCGTCGATCACCGCCGCAACTGCCGGCAGGTCGATGTCCGGCGCCACCGCGACCTTCGCGCCGACGAGCATCTCCTCGGGTCCGAGATATTGAGTGCGAATATGGATCAGCCGGTCCACATGCGCGGTCTGCTCGATCGCTTCGCGGATCGCGCGGTCTTGGGCACCGGTGGCGCCCTCCCCGATCAACAGGCTGTGCGTCTCGACCATCAGGATCGCCGCGATGGCACCGAGCAGCACGCCGATAGCCACCGTGCCGATGCCGTCCCAGACGGCGTCATCGGTGACGATCGTCAATCCGACGCCGATGAACGCGAATAGCAACCCGATCAGTGCGCCGAGGTCCTCGAGCAGAACGACCGGCAACTCCGGGTTGCGTGACGTGCGGATGAATCGCCACCAGCTGCCCGACCCTTTCAGCGGCCGCGACTCCACGATGGCCGTGCGTAAGCTGAACGATTCCAACGCAATTGCCAACACGAGAATCACGATCGCCACCAGCGGTGACTTCAGCGGCTCCGGATGCGAGATCTTGTGATAGCCCTCGTAGAGCGCGAACAACGAACCCAGACTGAACAGCACCAGCGCGACGACGAACGAGTAGAAGTAGCGGCTGCGGCCGTATCCGAACGGGTGCAGCTGATCGGCTTCCTTGCGGGCCCGGCGTTGGCCCAACAGAAGCAGGGCCTGGTTGGAGGTGTCGGCCACCGAGTGCACCGACTCGGCCAGCATCGACGAGCTCCTGGTGATCAGAAATCCGACGAACTTCGCCACCGCGATGCCGGCATTTGCGGCCAACGCCGCAAGGATCGCTTTGGTACTGCCCTCGGTCGACACGTCGCGTCCTCTCCTAAAGCCCGGTGCTGACCCGGAACAACTCCGCCGGCCTCTCCGCAACGAGGCGGATCGGGCCGTCGTCCGCGGGCACCCACGCCGCCTGCCCCCGCTCCAGGGTCAGCGACGACGACTTCGCGTGCAGCTGCACCGCACCCTGAGTACACAGCAGCACCTGCGGCCCATCGTGGCGCACCGCGGCATCGATCTCGTGGCCGAGGTCTTCCCCGTCGATGCGAAGACGTGAGACCGCGAACTCCTCGGTCGGAGCGCCGTAGACCAATTCGAGCCCCTCGCAACGCATTTCCGGCCTCAGCGACGCCTCGGCGACGGGGTGGAAGTCCAGGATCCGCAGCAGCTCGGGTACGTCGACGTGCTTGGGCGTCAAACCGCCGCGTAACACGTTGTCCGAGTTGGCCATCACCTCTAGGGCCACGCCGCGCAGGTAGGTGTGCAGGTTGCCCGCCGGCAGGAACATTGCCTCGCCCGGCTTCATGTGCATCCTGTTCAGCAGCAGTGCCGCCAGCACACCGGCGTCACCCGGGTAGCGCTCGCCGAGCTCGAGCACGGCCTTCGCCTCGTCAGTGAAATCGGCTGCGCCGGAACGGACATAGTGGATCGCCCCGTCGAGCACCGCAGGCACCAGAACGTCGAGGTGCGGCTGCGGCGCGGTGATCCAGGTGGTGAACAGCACCCGCAATCCGTCGGCGTCGGGCTGACCCTTCAGCAGCTCGACGAACGGGTCGAGATCGGCCACCGCCAGCGCCTCCATCAGTTCGATGGTGCGCGGCACGCCGCGGAAGCCGGCCAGCGCCTCGAACTGCTCCAGCGCGATCACCAACTCCGGCTTGTGGCTGCGGTCGCGGTAGTTGCGGGTGGGCGACGTCACCGGGATGCCGCGCCGCTCCTCGCGGTCGAACCC
>DASWBF010000435.1:0-10616 GCA_036390735.1 Mycobacterium sp.
TACCAGGCCAGCAGCCTCCGCCTGAGTAGCCGGGTAAGTCACAGCCGCCTGAGGAGTCACCCCGGCTGGGGGAGTGCTTTGTGCCCGCCTCGGAGTAGCCCTGTGCCCTGTTGCGAAATGGTGAAATTGTCGCTGCAAGGCGGGCAGTTCGACTATTGCTCCTCCGTCGCCCTGAGATCGCCGGTGTGCCGTCTTCGCAAATTTCGCGAGTTCTGCACCAGGGCTGTGGTTTTCGCCGAGTGACGACCTTGGTGCAGATTTCGGCGGAGTCCAGCGACGCGCGGACGCGACCGTACGGATACCGGGTCGCTGCGGGGCGGGCAGTTCGAACCATCACCGACAGCAGGGACTGCTGAGGCCATCGTGATTGCTGAGGTCCTGAGAAGAGACCTCGGGCACCGGGCCCGCGCCCGGGGCCGTAGTCTGTGCGCCGTGAATGAGCGGACCCTCGTTTTGATCAAGCCCGACGGCGTCGAACGCGGACTTGTGGGGGAGATCATCAGCCGAATCGAGCGCAAGGGCCTGTCGCTGGCCGCGTTGGAACTGAAGACCGTCAGCGACGACCTCGCGCGGCAGCACTACGCCGAACACGAGGGCAAGCCGTTCTTTTCGTCGCTGCTCGAGTTCATCACCTCGGGACCTGTGGTGGCCGCGCTCGTCGAAGGCCCGCGGGCGGTTGCGGCGTTCCGTCAGATCGCCGGTGGCACCGACCCGGTCG
This sequence comes from Mycobacterium sp., assembly GCA_036390735.1. Classification (GTDB taxonomy): domain Bacteria; phylum Actinomycetota; class Actinomycetes; order Mycobacteriales; family Mycobacteriaceae; genus Mycobacterium. Next base: position 719 of record DASWBF010000435.1, read on the forward strand.
AGAAGGCGGCGCCGGGCAGCATCCGCGCCGACTACGCGCTGGAAACGCAGAACAACCTGGTGCACGGATCGGACTCCACCGACTCGGCCGCCCGCGAGATCGCGCTCTGGTTCCCGGGACGGTAGCGGTTCGCCGCGCACTAGCGGCGGTATGGGATACTTGACGCGGGTAGTCGGCGCTACACGGCGCTGGATACCCGGATGAAGACTTCGACGAGCGCGACGGTCGCGACATCCGCGATGCGGCGCGGACCGTCACAGCCGTCATTCGCACCAGGTGCCGAGAGCTCCCGAGCCACTCGGCGCGAAGACCTACAACACTCGGGACAAGCGCCCCGAGTTCACAGCGATAGCCCTCGCGTGGCCGCGTCTGCCGACGCGCCCGGGGGCTTCTAGGAGATTACGTGGCTGACGATGACCTCTCACAAGATCAACCCGACAGCAGCGCTCAGCCTGATCAGAACCCGCAAGACCAGCTGAGCGTCGAAACGCTGACGCCGGAGCCGGCCGACGGACTCCCCGGCGAAGCTGATTACATGCCGCTGTTCGTCGCCCCCCAGCCGGTCGGGCGCGCCGACGTCGACGACGAGGACGACGAGGACGACGACGAATCCGACGAGGGCGAGCAGGCCGAACGGCCCGCGAACCGGCGCCGGCGTCGGGGCCGCCGTGGCCGTGGTCGCGGCCGCGGCGAGCAGGGCTCAGCCGACGGAGACGACTCCGACACCGACGAGGCCTCGGAGAGCGACGAATCCGACGAGGACGACGAGACCGGCGATGAGGACACCGCCACGACGGAGGCGGCCACGCGCAGGCGCCGCCGCCGTCGTCGCCGCAAAACCGGCGCGGGCGACGACGCGGACGCGTCGTCCGACGACCCGCCCAACACGGTCGTGCACGAACGCACTCCGCGGTCAAATGGCAAGGACGACAACGAGATTCAGGGCATCACTGGATCCACCCGGTTAGAGGCCAAGCGGCAGCGCCGCCGCGACGGACGCGACGCCGGCCGGCGCCGTCCGCCGATTCTGTCCGAGGCCGAGTTTCTCGCGCGTCGCGAGGCCGTCGAGCGCGTGATGATCGTGCGGGACAAAGTGCGCACCGAGCCGCCGCACGAGGGCGCCCGCTACACCCAGATCGCGGTGCTCGAGGACGGCGTGCTCGTCGAGCACTTCGTCACCAGCCCGGCATCCGCCTCACTGGTCGGCAACATCTATCTGGGCATCGTGCAGAACGTGTTGCCGTCGATGGAGGCCGCGTTCGTCGACATCGGCCGCGGGCGCAACGGCGTGTTGTATGCCGGCGAAGTCAATTGGGACGCTGCGGGACTCGGCGGTACGAACCGCAAGATCGAGCAGGCGCTCAAGCCGGGGGACTACGTCGTCGTCCAGGTCAGTAAGGACCCCGTGGGCCACCAGGGAGCGCGGCTCACCACGCAGGTGTCGCTGGCCGGGCGGTATCTGGTGTATGTGCCGGGCGCGTCGTCGACCGGGATCAGCCGCAAGCTGCCCGACACCGAACGCCAGCGGCTCAAGGAGATTCTGCGCGAGGTCGTGCCGTCCGATGCCGGCGTGATCATCAGGACCGCCTCGGAGGGCGTGAAGGAAGACGACATCCGCGCCGACGTGAACCGGCTGCAGGAGCGCTGGACGCAGATCGAGGCGCAGGCCCAGGAGATCAAAGGCAAGGCCGCCGGGGCTGCCGTGCCGCTGTACGAGGAACCCGACGTGCTGGTCAAGGTCATCCGCGACCTGTTCAACGAGGATTTCTCGGGTCTCATCGTATCCGGCGACGAAGCGTGGAACACGATCAACGACTACGTGAATTCCGTTGCGCCAGACCTGGTTCCGCGGCTCACCAAATACGAGCCCGCGGCACCGGAGGGTCCTGACGTGTTCGCGGTGCACCGCATCGACGAGCAGCTGGCCAAGGCGATGGACCGCAAGGTGTGGCTGCCGTCCGGCGGCACGCTGGTGATCGACCGGACCGAGGCGATGACCGTCGTCGACGTCAACACCGGCAAGTTCACCGGCTCCGGCGGCAACCTCGAGGAAACCGTCACCCGCAACAACCTGGAGGCCGCCGAGGAGATCGTGCGGCAGCTGAGGCTGCGGGACATCGGCGGCATCGTGGTGATCGACTTCATCGATATGGTGCTGGAGTCCAACCGCGACCTGGTGTTGCGCAGGCTCACCGAGGCGCTGGCCCGGGACCGTACTCGCCACCAGGTGTCGGAGGTCACGTCGCTGGGCCTGGTGCAGTTGACGCGCAAGCGCCTCGGGACCGGGCTGGTCGAAGCGTTCTCGACGCCCTGCCCGCACTGCGGCGGCCGGGGGATTCTGGTGCACAGCGATCCCGTCGAATCGGCCGCGGCCAGCCGCAAGGAGTCCGGCGGGCGGCGCGGCAAGCGCTCGCGCAAGTCCCGGGGGGACGAGCCGGCGATCGCGAAAATCCCCGCCCATGCCCCCGGTGAGCATCCGTTGTTCAAGGCGATGGCCGCCGCGCGCAGTGAGGAGGACGAGGAGGTCTTCGACGAGGAGGTCTTCGAGGAGGACTCAGCCGAGACGGCCGAGTCGGCTGATGAGCTGAAGGAGGCCATCGTCGATCTGGCCGAGGAAGACCTCGAGGAGGACCTCGACGAATCGGACGAGGACGACGAAGAAGACGAAGAAGACGAGGACGAGGAGATCGACGTCGACCTCGACGAGGACGACGAAGACCTCGACGACGATCTGGACATCGACCTCGACGAGGAAGACGAGCCCGTCGTGACCGCGCCGGCTGCCGTGCAGGCCCGTCGGCCCCGGCGCTCCGCCGCGCGTCCGGCCGGGCCACCCAGCCACGAGGACTGACCGCGGCGAGCGCTCGGGGGGAGGGCGGGTGTCGCTCCGGGGCGGGCAGAAGCATCTCCATTGCCTGGAGAGGCAAGTGGGACAACTGAGGCTCATGTGGCCTCGGCGATCACTTCAGCCACACATGTCACTGAGGAGGGTAAGACTCGCCGTGCCCGGCTATCAGCGACAAGCGTGCGGTCGGCGCGGAGTCAAGATGCACGCTCCGCTCGGCGACGAAAGCTAGCTGGTTTGACCCCTTCGGCGCTGGTCACGTACCCTTGACCAGTTGTCGCCAGGCCGGTGTCGGCGGCAAAACCCCAGACCCGCACGTGCCCCACGGTGTGGCGTGTGCCCAGAAAGAGGAGCGATGGCGACCTACGCAATCGTCAAGACCGGCGGCAAGCAGTACAAGGTGGCCGCCGGCGACGTGGTCAAGGTGGAGAAGCTCGAGGCTGAGCCCGGTGCGACGGTGTCGCTGCCCGTGGCGCTGGTCGTCGACGGCTCCGACGTCACCACCGACGCGGACAAGCTCGCCGAGGTCGCGGTGACCGGCGAGGTGCTCGAGCACACGAAGGGCCCCAAGATCCGCATCCACAAGTTCAAGAACAAGACCGGCTACCACAAGCGGCAGGGTCATCGTCAGCAGCTGACCGTGCTGAAGGTCACCGGGATCAAGTAGGGGAGCGACAGATGGCACACAAGAAGGGCGCATCCAGCTCCCGCAACGGCCGCGACTCCGCCGCCCAGCGGCTAGGCGTCAAGCGGTTCGGCGGCCAGGTCGTCAAGGCCGGCGAGATCATCGTCCGGCAGCGCGGCACCCACTTCCACCCGGGCGTCAACGTCGGGCGCGGCGGCGACGACACGCTGTTCGCGAAGGCGGCCGGCGCGGTGCAGTTCGGCGAGAAACGCGGCCGCAAGACGGTCAGCATCGTCCCCGCCGCCGAGTGAGCCGCGCCGAGAGCGACGTTTTGCAGGCCGCCACTCGTACTTTTCCTGCCAAACGTCGCTTTCGGTGAAAGGAATCGCCGATGCCCAGGTTTGTCGACCGCGTCGTGATTCACGTGCGGGCCGGCAATGGCGGACACGGCTGCGCGTCGGTACACCGGGAGAAGTTCAAGCCACTCGGCGGCCCGGACGGCGGTAACGGCGGCCGCGGCGGCAGCGTGTACCTGGTTGTCGATCCGCAGGTGCACACACTGCTGGATTTCCATTTCCATCCGCACGTCACTGCGCACAACGGCAAGCAGGGTCAGGGCGGCAACCGCGACGGCGCCAACGGCGACGATCTGCACCTGAAGGTTCCCGACGGCACCGTGGTGCTCGACGAGAACGGCCGCCTGCTGGCCGATCTGGTCGGCGCGGGCACCACATTCGAGGCCGCTGAGGGCGGCCGCGGCGGCCTGGGCAACGCGGCGCTGGCGTCCCGCGCACGCAAGGCGCCGGGCTTCGCGCTGCTCGGCGAAAAAGGCCAGGCCCGTGACCTGACCCTCGAGCTCAAGACGGTCGCCGACATCGGGCTGATCGGATTTCCGTCGGCGGGCAAGTCGTCGCTGGTGTCGGTGCTCTCGGCGGCAAAGCCCAAGATCGCCGACTATCCGTTCACGACGTTGACGCCCAACCTCGGCGTCGTGTCGGCGGGGCAGCAGTCGTTCACGATGGCCGACGTGCCCGGGCTGATCCCCGGCGCGTCGGAGGGCCGCGGGCTGGGGCTCGAATTTCTGCGGCACATCGAGCGGTGCGCGGTGCTGGTGCATGTGGTCGACTGCGCGACGCTGGAACCCGGCCGCGACCCGGTCTCCGACATCGAGGCTCTCGAGGCGGAGCTAGCGGCGTATTCGCCGACGCTGCAGGCGGATTCGACGCTCGTCGACCTTTCCGACCGGCCGCGGGCGGTGGTGCTGAACAAGATCGACGTGCCGGAGGCGCGGGAGCTGGCGGATTTCGTCCACGACGAGGTGCATCGGCGCTTCGGCTGGCCGGTGTTCGAGGTGTCGACGCTCACCCGGGAAGGGCTGCGGCCGTTGACGTTTGCGCTGTGGCAACTGGTGTCCAAGTTCCGTACTGCACATCCTGCGGCGCCACCGCGCCGGCCGGTGATCCGCCCGGTACCCGTCGACGACAGCGGTTTCACCGTCGAACCGGATCCCGAGCGTCCGGGCGCGTTTGTGGTGCGGGGAAGCAGGCCCGAAAGATGGATCGGACAAACCGATTTCGACAACGACGAAGCCGTCGGTTATCTCGGCGACCGGCTGGCGCGGCTCGGCGTGGAGGACGAGCTGCTGCGGCTGGGCGCCACCCCGGGCTGCGGGGTGACGATCGGCGACGTGACGTTCGACTGGGAGCCGCAGACCCCGGCCGGGGTCGACGTGACGCTGTCGGGCCGCGGCACCGACGTCCGGCTCGAAAGAACCGACCGCACCTCGGCCGCCGAACGCAAGGCGGCCCGGCGTCAACGGCGCAGCGAGGCCGATGAGCGCTTGCGCGAAGAGAATCAGACCGGAGACACACCGTGACGGCCCGGGAGGCGGTACGCACAGCGCGCAGCGTGGTGGTGAAAGTCGGCACCACCGCGTTGACCACGTCCACCGGCATGTTCGACGTCGGGCGACTGGAGAAGCTTGCCGACGCGATCGAAACCCGGATGAAGGCCGGCTCTGATGTGGTGATCGTGTCCTCGGGCGCCATCGCTGCCGGGCTCGAGCCACTCGGATTGACCCGCCGCCCAACGGATCTGGCGACCAAACAGGCAGCCGCCAGTGTCGGCCAGGTGGCGCTGGTCAACTCGTGGAGCGCGGCGTTTGCCCGCTATCACCGCACCGTGGGCCAAGTGCTGCTCACCGCGCACGACATCGCACAGCGGGTGCAGCACACGAACGCCCAACGCACATTGGACCGGCTGCGCGCCCTGCGCGCGGTGGCGATCGTCAACGAGAACGACACCGTGGCCACCAACGAGATCCGGTTCGGCGACAACGACCGGCTCTCCGCGCTCGTCGCGCATCTGGTCGGCGCCGACGCGCTGGTGCTGCTGTCGGACGTCGACGGCCTGTACGACTCGGACCCACGGAAAGGCAACGCACGGTTCATCGCCGAAGTCAGCGGACCACAAGACCTCGACGGAGTGGTCGCCGGCCGCGGCCACCACCTGGGCACCGGCGGGATGGCCTCCAAGCTGTCGTCGGCGCTGTTGGCGTCGGACGCCGGTGTCCCGGTGCTGCTGGCCGCGGCCTCCGACGCGGCGACGGCGCTCACCGACGCGTCGGTGGGCACGGTGTTCGCCGCGCGTCGGTCTCGGATGTCGGCCCGCCGGTTCTGGGTTCGGTACGCCGCCGAGGCCGCCGGTGCGCTGACGTTGGATGCCGGGGCGGTGCGCGCCGTGATCGAGCAGCGCCGGTCACTGCTGCCGGCGGGCATCACCGCATTGTCAGGCCGGTTTTTCGGCGGCGACGTGGTCGAGCTGCACGGACCTGACGCGGCTGTGGTGGCGCGCGGCGTCGTGGCCTACGACGCGACGGAACTGGCCACGATGATCGGGCGCTCGACGTCAGAACTGGCGCCTGAGCTGCGCCGCCCGGCTGTGCACGCCGACGACCTGGTCGCCCTTCAGCCCCGTCAATAAAGGTCTTTTTTCCCTACCCGCCGGCGATCCGTGAAGGCAGCCTGAGTGCAGGGTCGTTCCAGAAAGCAGGGAGTTCATGAGCGCTCATTTCCCCGATGCCGAGACGACACGTGCGGTGTTGGCGCTCGCCACCCGCGCACCGTCGGTTCACAACTCGCAGCCGTGGCGTTGGCGGGTCGGCGCCCGGAGTCTGCACCTGTACGCAGACGCGTCGATGCACCTGCGCAACATCGATCCGGACAGCCGTGACCTGATTCTGTCCTGCGGTGCCTCACTGCACCACTGTGTCGTCGCGCTGGCGGCGATGGGGTGGCAGGCGAAAGTGCACCGACTGCCGAATCCGGCAGAGCCGAATCACCTTGCCGCCATTGAGGTGTCCCGCCAAGCGGCCAGCGAGCTGGATGTCACGCTGGCTGCCGCGATTCCGCGGCGGCGGACCGACCGGCGGCACTACAGCTCCTGGCAGGTGCCTGCCGCTGACATCGGCCTGATGGGTGCGCGTGCGGCCCGCGCCGGAGTGATGCTGCGTCAGGTGGAGTCGCTGCCGAAGCTGCAGCAGCTCGTGGCCGAAGCGGTGTTGACGCACGCCACCGACCACGACTATCTGACCGAATTGACTGCGTGGAGTGGGCGGTACGGGTCGTTGGCCGGTGTGCCGGCGCGCAACACCCCGCCATCGGACTCGACGGCGGTCATCCCGGGTCGGCTGTTCGCGGGCCCCGTTCTGGCTCAGCCGGCCGACGCCTCCCCGGCCGAGGACAACGCCGTCGTTCTTGCGCTGGGCACGAAAGACGACAGCGAGCTGTCGCGCCTGCGCGCGGGCGAGGCGACGAGCCTCGTGCTGCTCACCGCGACCGCGCTGGGGTTGGCAAGCTGCCCGGTGACCGAGCCGCTCGAGGTCACCGACACGCGTGCCGCGGTGCAGGAGGACGTCTTCGGCGACAGCGGGTACGCCCAGATGCTGCTGCGGGTGGGGTGGGCACCGGTCAATGCCGAACCGCTACCCTCGACGCCGCGCCGCCCGCTGGAGGACGTCGTCGAGCTGCTCGACCACCAGCCTCACTGACGGACGGTAACCTCGGCCAGGTCGGTCACCACGACGTCGGCTCCGGACTCCAGCAGTTCATCACGGTGACCGGTCCGGTCGACTCCGATGACGTAGCCGAACCCTCCGTTGCGCCCCGCGGCCACCCCGGCCTCGGCATCCTCGACCACCACGCACCGATCGGGACGGATCTGCAACCTGCGCGCGGTCTCCAACAACACCGCGGGGTCGGGCTTGCCGGGCAGCCCCAGTTCGGCGGCGACGACACCGTCGACACGGACCGGGAAGAGATCCTCGATGCCGGCCCCTTTCAGCACGCGTTCGCAGTTGCGGCTCGCCGAGTACAGCCCGGTGGCCAGCCCGGCGCTCTGCAGCCGCTGCACCAGCGCAATCGTCGACTCGAACCTGGGCACCCCGTCGGCGAGCGACCGCAAGAACAGCTCCTGCTTGCGGTCGCCCAACTCGCGGACCGTTTCGGCCCCGACCGAAATGCGGCGTGACGCCAAGAAATCCGCCACCCCGTCGTAGCGGGGCTTGCCGTCGACGAAACGCATGTAATCCTCTTCGGTGAACCGAGAGTGGTCCTCCCCGTTGCGCGCCGGAAGCGTTGACAGGAAGTCGTCGAACATCATCGCCCACGCCTTGCCATGAATGGACGCCGTGTCGGTGACCACGCCGTCGGTGTCGAAGATGACGCCGTCGTGATACCGGGTGTCGACAACGACCGGTGGCTTCGTCGCCATGACACGATGCTAGACAGGTCCTTGGAAGGCTCGCTCGAAGGAGGCCGGAATGTCAGCTGGGGTCAGCAACCGCGGCATCGTCGTCGGTGTGGACGGATCCGACGCCGCCAAGGTCGCCGTCTACTGGGCCGCGCAGGAGGCGGCACTGCGCAATGTGCCGCTGACGCTGGTGTATGTGATCAACCCGATTCTCGCCACCTGGCAGCCGGCGCCGGCGCCGGCGCCGGTGCCCGTCGAATTCGAAGAGTGGCAACAAGAGCAGGCCCGCATCTACATGGACGATGCGATCCGCACAGCCGAGGAGAACACCGGCAACGGGCGTCCGCTCACGATCAACACCGAGGTGTTGTACGCCTCCACTGTGCCCGCGCTGGTGAACCTTTCCAACGAGGCGGACATGGTCGTGGTCGGAAGCCGCGGACACGGCGCGGTCGCCCGGGTCGTTCTCGGATCGGTGAGCACCGGGCTTGTCCATCACGCGCACTGCCCGGTCGCGGTCATCCATGACGAGGACCCGTTGATGCCGCATCCCGCTCAAGCACCGGTGCTGGTCGGCATTGACGGCTCCGAGGCGTCAGAGTTGGCGACGGCGATCGCGTTCGATGAAGCGTCCCGCCGGGGCGTCGAGCTGGTGGCCCTGCATGCCTGGAGTGACTCGGAGGTCATCGAACTGCCCGGTCTGGACTGGTCGGCGATGAAAACCCAGGAGGAACAGGTACTCGCGGAGCGGTTGGCCGGGTGGCAGGAGCGCTATCCGGATGTCAGGGTGAATCGCCTCGTCGTCTGCGACCAGCCGGCGCGCCAGCTGATCGAGCACTCCGAGTCGGCCCAGCTCGTCGTGGTCGGCAGCCGCGGCCGCGGAGGGTTCGCGGGAATGTCACTGGGATCGGTCAGCTCCGCGGTGGTGCACGCCGTCCGGATGCCGGTGATCGTCGCCCGCGGGTCGTAACGACCTATTCGAGCGGCGCGGTCCAGCGCAGCAGCGTGCCGCCGCCGGGGTTGGGCTCCAGCGCGAAGCTGCCGCCGACGTCGCGTGCGCGGCGGGCGAGATTTTTCAGTCCGCTGCCGGTGACGTCGCCTGAGATGCCTTTACCGTTGTCGGCGACCTCGATGTGCAAGTCGTCCTCGACGGTGACGCAAACCCGCAAAGTGGTCGCCTCGCCGTGCCGAACCGCGTTCGAAACCGCTTCGCGCACAACGGCTTCCGCGTGGTCCGCCAGAGCCGCGCTGACGACGGACAGCGGGCCCACAAACTGCACCGAGGTGCGGACCTCGGGCGTGGAGAACTGCGAGACGGCCTCGTCCAGCCGTTGCCGCAGCCTCGTGATACCCGACGAGGCGCCGTGCAGGTCGAAGATCGCGGTTCTGATCTCCTGGATCACCGCTTGCAGGTCGTCGACGCAGTTCGAAAGTCGTTGCTGCACTTCGGCTGACCGAGCGCGGGGGATCGTGCCCTGCAGCGACAACCCGACGGCGAACAGGCGCTGGATCACGTGGTCGTGCAGGTCTCGTGCGATCCGGTCGCGGTCGCTGAGGATGTCCAACTCACGTAGATGACGCTGGGTGGTGGCCAACTGCCATGCCAGTGCAGCCTGGTCGGCGAAGCCGGCGAGCATATCGAGCTGTTCGCCGTCGAAATGCTGCTCGCCCTTGTGTCG
>DASWBF010000436.1:0-4889 GCA_036390735.1 Mycobacterium sp.
GTCGTGATCATGTTGACGCCGCCCAGGATGGTGCCCAAACCACCCACACCCAATCCCAGAATCCACAGATCCCCGCCCGCACCCGGGCTGTGGATGGCATCGGTCAGCGGGCTGTAGGCCGTCCAGCCGAAGTCCGCCGCCCCCCCGGGAGTGATGAACCCGCTGAGCGCGATCAGCGCCCCGAACACAAACAGCCAAAACGACAGCGCGTTCAGCCGCGGGAACGCCACATCCGGGGCGCCGATCTGCAGCGGCAACACGATATTGGCGAAACCGAACACGATCGGAGTCGCATAAAACAGCAGCATCGCCGTGCCGTGCATGGTGAACAACTGGTTGTACTGCTCGTTGGACAAGAACTGCAACCCGGGCACCGCCAACTCAGCGCGGATCAGCAGCGCCATCAGCCCGCCGATGAAAAAGAACACCATGCACGCGACCATGTACATGATCCCGATCAGCTTGTGATCGGTCGTAGTGATCACCCGGTAGATCAGATTGCCCTTAGGACCCAACCGAGCCGGGAACGGGCGACGAGCCTCAAGTCCTCCGAGAGGGGGCGCTTCCGCGGTCAAGAGCTCCTCCAAAAGTTCGCGCGCATTGCGGAACTAAATCCTAGACCGCGACGGTTCGCCCGGTCGGGGCCGGTCCTACAAACTGTCGTACACCTTTGCCCAGACCGGTGGGTGTTACCGTCGGCGACGTGCTCAAGGCGGGTCTGGTTGTTGCCGGGGTCGCGGTTCTGACGTTGGTGACTGGCTGCGGCGGCAAGCCAACCGGTGGCACAGCCCCCGGTCAGCCGTCGGTGATCACGAGCACCACGAAGATCGCCGACGCGGGCGTGCTGGGCAACCAGCGCAGGCCAGACGAATCGTGCGCGCCGCAGCCCGCGGCGCCCGACCCCGGTCCACCGGTTCGGCCGGTTCGCCACGCCGCCGGAGAGACCGACGTGCCGGCCGAACCACAGCGCATCGTCGTGCTGTCCGGTGACCAACTCGACGCGCTGTGTGCGCTGGGCTTGCAGTCGCGAATCGTCGCCGCCGCGTTGCCCGACGGCTCGTCGAGTCAGCCGTCGTATTTGGGCACGGTCATCCACGACGTGCGCGGCGCCGGCACCCGCAGTGCCCCCGACCTGTCCGCGATCCGTGCCGCCGGCCCCGATCTGATCCTCGGATCGCAGGCCTTGACGCCGGAGCTGTACCCGTCACTGTCCGCGATCGCCCCGACGGTGTTCACCGGCGCGCCCGGCGCTGCGTGGCAGGACAACCTACGGCTCGTCGGGGCGGCGACGGCGCGCGCCGATGCGGCCAACGGGCTGGTCGACGGCTTCAATGCGTTCGCGGCGAAGGCGGGCGCCGACAACGACGCGGCGCACTTCCAGGCGTCGGTGGTGCAACTGACCGACAACACCGCGCGGATCTACGGGGCGGCCAACTTCCCGGCGAGCGTGCTGACCGACGTCGGCGTCGACCGGCCCGCGTCGCAGCGGTTCACCGACAAGCCGTACATCGAGATCGGCACTTCTGATCTCGGCGACGCGGACTTCTCCGCCGCCGACGCCGACGTCGTGTACGTGTCGTTCGCCTCGCAGGCGGCCAAGGAGCGGGCGCAGGAGATCCTGCAGAGCGATGCGTGGCGCCGATTGTCGGCGAACCGCGACAACCGGGTGTTCATCGTCAACAACGAGGTGTGGCAGACGGGCGAGGGCATCGTCGCCGCGCGCGGCATCGTCGCGGACTTGAAATTCCTCAACGCGCCGATCAATTAAGGTCGCGGCACGTCGTCCTCGGCGCTGGACGTATCGATTACCCGCTGCAATTCGGCAGATGCGGCCCGACGGGCATCGTTGGCATCGTCGCGCAGCCCACGGATCTGCGCGTCGAGCGCATCGACCCGATCCTGCGTGAGTTCCAACTCACGGACATGTCGACGTCGCAAGTCGCCCTCGGGACCATCCGAGGCGAGCACATTGAGCTGTTCGGCAATTCGGCTTTGCGTGGCATAGACGTCGGCTCGTTCGGCTTCCAGCTCCTCGCGTCGGGTGTCCATCCGTGTCGCGCGTTCCCACGCGGCGAGAACACCGGACAGCGCACCGACGGTGGCCGCATCCAGCGAATGACCGGCGAGCCACTCCTCGAGTTGACCCGGTGACAGCTGCTCGTAGTCGATCTCCCGATAAACAGGCCATGTTTCGAGCGCCGTAGCCTCGACCACCGCGTGCCCAGGCACAGACACCCGGAAGCGATGCCAGTCACCGTCGTCGCCGGCCTCGATGACGCAATCGATCGGCACGACGGCATGACCGGGTGTCTTCGACAGCTCGAAGACCACGTCGACGGTTTCGTCGTGGTCGTTTTCCGCCCGCAACGTGTGGCGCTCCTCTTGGCGCTGCTCCGCGACAATCGCGTCGGCGGCCAACCGAATTCGAGTGGTCAGGATGTCGAGCGTCGAAGTGCGCCGGCAGCGGACCGCGAGATCCTTGGCGAAGGACAGCCGAACGTTCGCGCCGCGCGACGTGAACGGCACCATCGCTTCTCCCGCGTAGCTGCCCTCCTCGTACACCACAGCGGGCCCTTCTTCGAGCACGACGTCTGTCGTGTTCGTGAACGCCAGCACAATGTCGGGGGCGGGCTCGTCGCCGTCTCGCCACACGAGCTCGCGGCGCGCTTGATCGACTGGGGCGACAGCCAGCGGAACCATGGCCGCGCCGCCGCGTTTCAGCGAGATGGGGTTGGTCAGCCGGTATTCGAAATGCTCTCCGCGGTCGCCTGTTTCGACGTCCTCGGCAGCCTCCTCGTACGGTCCGCCACTCATTGCGTAGGCCGAAGAGAGCTCCGCCGCGGCATAGTGTCGCCTCGCCTTCGCGGCTGGCGGCGTGTAGACGCGTTCAGCCTCCTCGACGACGGTTCGTTGCACATGCTTGCCGTGGTAGAGATCGATGTCGAACGAGATCGGTTGCCCTGTGGTGAGAGTCAATTCGACTTCGGTGAGGTCCTCGTCGAGCGGATTGTGAACGATGCCCATCGCCACCAGCACCATCGCATCGCCGTCGTGGATCACCCGGTAGGACACGCGCCATACCGGCGCCGGGACGATGTAGGACACCCGCGCGTCGTCGGCGCGGCCGCCGACACGTATTGACACGCTGCGGTTCTCACCCGCCGTCGCTGCGCGCGACCGGTCGATCAGATAGTCGAGGTCGCCGCGCGAGGGTTCCTCCAACACCTCGATGCGGTGCGCGTCAGCGAGGTCGACAAGGTTGACGGTGCCGGCTTCGGCACGCAGGACGAGCAACCGATGCGCCTGCCCATTCCCGGCGCCGTCGTCGACGCCGATCACCTCGCCGCGGTGCCGCTGGTCGCCGCAGTGCACGTCGACCGCGCAGCCACGCAGCCCGTCGAGCAGGCCGAGCAACGCCTGCCCGGACTCGAACAGCAAGTTGCGGTCCTCCAGCTCCTCGCGGGGATCGGAGGGAATGTCGAACGCGACGGCCCGCACCGACAGTTGACCGTCAGCTACATCAACGGACAGCGACTTCAGCACGTCTTTCATGTCGTCACGACGGAACAACAGGTCGAAGTCGCCGTCGACAGGGCCGCCGCGCTCGACAAAGGCGACGCCGTGCTTGTACATGACTAACCGATTTACTCTGGGCGGTGCGCTCATTCGCGGACTATAACGCCGGCCCCCGACAGGTCAGCCCCGGTGAAAAACCTCGTCGTCGGCCGTCGGAGTCGGGCTGCTAGTCCGCGGAGTTGCCGGTGCCGGCCAGTGGCCAGCCCGCTGCCGCGAGCTTGGCCGCGACGCGCCTGATGTTGTCAGGGCCGCCATCGTGGTGGGCGACACCCTCGATGAACTTCTCGATCTCGTCGTGGTCGATCTCGTGCCCTGGACGCGCCTTCGCCTCCTCTTCGGTGATCTCTCGCACGACCTCTTTGATCTGGTCATCGGTGAGCGGTGTGTTGCGAAGAAGCGATAGCAGCGGCACTCGATCAGGCCCGGGAACGCCCTCGGGGTAGCCGGCGCGAAGCCACTGCAGGATCGATTGGAACAGCGACGTAGCGGTCACGCGGCTAAGTCTCGTGCCTGGGAGACACGGACGCCACGGTGAGATTGCACAGTTTCTCGCGCGTTCACCGTGTGTTCACGCGTGGCGTCGATCCGTTGAAGTCCGCTGCGCATGCGCTGGTGGCGGCATACCATGTCGGTCTATCCGCCGCCGAACCGCCGGTATCGGAGTCGCGGTGTCCGGGATACACCCCGGCCGACTGCCAGGCCAGCGAGCAGTATCCCGAGGACCCTTTCCTCGTACGGCTCGGCTGCGGCCCGAACAGCCAGCCCGGTCGGCGGCTGCCCTCGGGCACGATCCTGGTCGATGTCGCGGCGGCGGGTGACGAACGTGTGGTGCTGTCTGCGCGGGTGTCCAGCCATGATCAATGTGCCGATCTGGATCGGCAGGTGGCTGGGTTGACTGAGTGGGCCACCGATGCCGGGATGGAGGTCGGCCAGTCGGTGGCCGAGGTTGGTTGCGGATTGAACGGCAAGCGTCCAAAGCTGGCCCGGATCTTGTCGGACGGCACCGAACTGGTGACCGCACCTCGATGGTTTCCCTCGACCCAGTTGTGTTCGCGCTGTGCAGCGAAAACCAAGCTCGGGCTGCGCGACCGCACCTACCGTTGCCGTAACGGATGCCCGCCTTTGTTGTCGGGACCTCAATGCGGCGATCAACCTCGCCCGCGTCGGCGAGCCCACCCGCGGGGAAACCGGTACCGGGAGTAGCCCGGCCGCCAGCATCACGGCTGGACACGGACGTGGAGCCAACCAGAAGACCAGCCCCACCACCACGGTGGCGGGGACGGCAGGAGGCGACGAAACGTCAACCCCGCACA
>DASWBF010000437.1:0-2296 GCA_036390735.1 Mycobacterium sp.
AGTTCGCCAAGAGCACGGATCATCGCCCGGAGATCCTGTTGTCGTTCGGCTTCGTGCCGAAGGTCGAGAATCGGGTGGGTCTGATCGACTGGCTCACCCAAGACCCAGGCAACGCGGCCGTGGCCGACGAGCAGGCGTTCATCAAGAAGCTGGCGGGCAGCGAAGCCGCGCAGAAACGCCAGCTTCTCGTCGATCTGTACAAGCGGGTGATCGACGGCGTCGCCGACCTTGGCTTTCCGCTGAGCATCCACCTCGAGGCGACGTACGGCGTTTCCGCGGCGGCGTTCGAAACGTTCGCGGAGATGCTCGACTACTGGGCCCCGTCAAGGCCTGAACAGCAGGCCGTCGCTCGTTAGCTCCCGCTACACCATCGCTATCGGCGACACCTTCAGGCCGATCGCCAACGCACCGGCCAACTCCCGGCTGACGTCGTAGTCGAACACGACGTGCCCGCTGATCACGTCGACGTCACGTTTGGCACGTTGCAGCGGGCAGCTCAGAAAATGTGCGCTGGCGCCCGATGCTTCTAGCAGCACCCCGATCACGGCGCGCGATTCCCGCACGATGTGCGCGGCTGCCAGCCGGGCGTCGGCGCGGACGGGACGCGGGACGTGGGCTCCGGCCGCAAGGATCTCCTCGATCCGCTCGGCGGCATCGGCAAGCAGCCCGTGCAACGCGCGCAGCCGAACACGTGCTTCGGCCAGTCGGGCTTGAGCGGCCGGCTTGTCTTTCTGCCGGGTGCCCTCGTAGGCGAGCACACGCTCGGAGAGCCTTTCGGTGTAGATCTCGGCGACGCGCTCGGCCGCGCCGAACGCGGGCATCGCGGCGACCAGCGCAAGCGCGGGCACCATCGGCCAGCGGTACAAAGCCGCGTCGTGCAGGTGCGCCCCCGGCGTGCTGCCGCGGTAGATGTCGACGACCTTGACGAGCCGGTGGGTGGGCACGAACACGTCCTCGACGACGACGTCGTTGGAGCCGGTGGCCCGCATGCCATCGGTGTGCCAGACGTCGACAATCCGGATGTCGTCGGCGGGAAGCAGCGCCAGAACCGGATAGATGGCGTCGTCCGGCCCGCACAGCGCCCCGACGATCGCCCAGTTCCCGTCCATCACGCCGGTGGCCCAGGACCAGCGCCCGTTCAGCCGCACACCGCCGTCGACCGGGACGGCGCGGCCGGTGGGCGCCAACGGCGCAGGCGCGAGGAACGGCCGGGTCGCGAACGCCTCGGCCTGGGCCTGCTCGTCGAACAGGGCCAGCATCCAGTTGTGCAGCGTGTAGAAGGCCGCGGTCCACGCGGTCGAGGCGCAGCCGTGCGCCATCCGGCGCACCGGGTCCAAGATCGCGCGGAACTCCGCTTGTTGACCGCCGTACCGCGCCGGTTTCAGGAGATCGATGAAGCCGGACTCCTTGAGTTCGGCGACGGTGGCCGCAGGCAGCCGCCGGAGTTCCTCGGCTTCCTGCGCTCGCTGTGCGAGCCGCTCGACAAATGCGTCGCTGATACCGGCGTCCGTCATGGAGCGCAGCCTACGGAGGTGGCGCGCCCGGCAGGCTGCCCACTTCCAGACCGGCCAGCTCGCTGGTGCCCTCGAACACCACCCGTCCGAACTCGCGCACGGTGCAACGGAGTCGACCGGCCAGGTGCTCGAAGTCGGTGTCGACATTGCGTCTCTCCGCGGCTAGCGGTACGGGCAGGACGTGCGGTTCCAGGTGTGTGCCATCCCCGTCCAGGTCGATCTGGTAGCGCAGTCCCCGTGCTCGTACGGTCCAGCGCGCGTCGCTGACGTGCGAGTGCACCAGCGCCGGTGGCGTCACGCGGATCACGCGGTCACCGAGCCGCACAACCACCCCGGCGACGTCCCGGCCCAGTGGCCCCAGCTTGAGAAGGCCACCCGAGAAGGCGACCGAGACGTCGTCACCGCCGAAGTCGTGCGCCTGACCCCACCACCACCGCTCAGGAAAGCCCGCGCCCCAGTTCCGTTCGGAGTACCACCGAGCCTCGTTGAAGGACCAGCTCGCTTCGCTGAATTCGACGGTCCCGCTTGATTTTCCACCGAGACGGTAGGGATGCCAGTACTGGTTGAGGAAAGGGATCGACGAAAAGATGCCACCACCGGCGAACGCCTTGGGCCACATGAACGGATCGTCGAACCGCAGGTCGAGGTGGACGTCGTCAAGGTCGATTCGGAGCCGATCGGCGCTGGCGTTCAAAGAGCCCGTCGGGTCGGTACCGGCGCGAACGGTGAAGCGGGATTGTTCCGTTTCGGCATCGTCCAACGCTGCCGACCGCACGATGCCG
>DASWBF010000438.1:0-4744 GCA_036390735.1 Mycobacterium sp.
GCTGCGGTGCACCCCGCGCCGAGCCGACAGCAATGCCATCTCCGGCCGTGCCGCCACCAGCCGCTCGGCCGCATCGAGCACCTCGATCACGTGCGCGCGGTCGGCCGCCGTCACCGCCACACCGACTCCGGCGCGGCGATACAGCTCCATCGCGCCGGTTTCGGCCGCCGACACGGAAAACCGGCGGCGCAGCTCGGCGACCAGGGGCCGCACCACGGAACGCTTCTCTTTCAGCGAGTGCACGTCCCCGAGCAGCAGGTCGAGCTCCAACCACCCGATCCACATCAGGCCGGCTCAACCCGTCGGTGTCGGCGTCGCCGGATTCTGGTTGTAGGTCAGCAGGATGTCGGCCGTCGTCTGCGAGAGCTGCCAGCCGCCCTGCGGGAGGGGCTTGAACTCCATCGGGAACGTGAACCCGTTCGTCATGGCCCGGTTCTGGCTGTGTACGGTCACGTCCGCCGTCACGCTGCCCGGCGGGTTGGTGGCCCAGGCGATGTTCTCGGCGGTGAAGCCCACCGGTGTGTAGCCGCTGTCCTGCAGAGCTTTGCCGAACTTGTCGAGCTTCTCCGCGTCGTTGGCGGCGGCGTCCTCGACGAGGCCGACCTTCTGGTCGCCGGGCACGGAGGTGTCGGCGAGTCGGTACAGCACATCGGTGAGCGCCTCGGGCGGCGGCAGCGGGGTATCCTCAGGCCCGGCGATCATCGACGACGGACTGGCCGTGGCCGTGGCGGACTCCGACGCCGCGGGGTGGGTGTCGTTGCCGCATGCGGCCACGCCTGCCAACAGTGCGGCAGCGACCACGGCGACAGCCGCCGGACGCCGCCGCACCGTGGAACGAATCAACCCGAGGCCATCGCGGCCTGCAGCAGCGCGGTGGCGGACCCCTTGGAAAGCTTCCAGCCGCCGTTGTTGACGAACGTGACGGTCTGCGTGGTGGGTGCGAGGGCTGGACCGGACGCCGTCACCGTCGCGCTGGCCGTGTTGCCCGACTCCGTGATGCTGTTGGGGTCCACGGAGATGTTCAGCGGCAGGTAGCCCTTCGCGGCCGCGTTCTTCAGCAGCTGATCGGCGGTGCGGGCCTCGATGATGCCGACACCGCCGTCAATCAGGTTCCCGTTGATCGATCCGGAGTTGGCGAGCTGGTTGAGGATGCCGGTGAACTCTCCGGTGAGAGCCGGATCGCTATCCAGTGGAAGGGGTGCGCCGAACACCACCGGCGTGATTGCCGGCGACACGGTTATAGGGACAGATGCAACGGAGGTCACACCGACGGCCGCAGCACCGACCAGAGTGGCCGCTGCGACGCCAGTGGTTAGGGATTTCAGGCTCACAAACGTCCTTTCGTTCCGCCCGACGAAAACGTAACGCTAGCAGTTCGGCGGTGCGCCAGGTTTTTAGACCGCACGCGAATGGGAATTCGCCGGTAGCGTTGGTGTATCCACCGCACCAACTTCCGGTGCGGGAGAGGAGCGCAACATGAGTGAGTCAGAGCGTTCGGACTTCGGAGCGTCGATGTCCAGCGACGACGCTGCCGAACTAGAAGCGCTCCGTCGCGAGGCCGCAGCTCTTCGGGAACAGCTTGAAACGACCCTCAGCGCCCAGGGCGGACTGCGTAGCGCCCGCGATGTTCACCAGCTCGAAGCGCGCATCGACTCGCTCGCCAGCCGGAACTCGAAATTAATGGAGACCCTTAAAGAGGCACGCCAGCAGTTGCTTGCGCTGCGCGAAGAGGTCGATCGGCTCGGGCAACCGCCCAGCGGGTACGGCGTCCTGCTCTCTGTTCAGGAGGACGACACCGTCGACGTCTTCACCTCGGGTCGCAAGATGCGTCTCACCTGCTCTCCCAACATCGACGTGCAGTCGCTCAAGAAGGGCCAGACGGTCCGGCTGAACGAGGCGCTCACCGTCGTCGAGGCCGGTCATTTCGAGGCGGTCGGCGAGATCAGCACGCTGCGCGAAATCCTTTCCGACGGCCACCGCGCGCTCGTGGTGGGTCACGCCGACGAGGAGCGCATCGTGTGGCTGGCCGAGCCGCTGCTGGCGACTGAGGACATGGCACCCGAGGTGGCCGATGTGCTCGACGACCTCGACCGGCCCCGCAGGCTGCGGCCGGGCGACTCGCTGCTGGTGGACACCAAGGCCGGATACGCGTTCGAGCGCATCCCCAAGGCCGAGGTCGAGGACCTGGTTCTCGAAGAGGTTCCCGACGTCAGCTACAGCGACATCGGCGGCTTGACTCGCCAGATCGAGCAGATCCGCGATGCGGTGGAGCTGCCGTTCCTGCACAAGGAGCTGTACCGCGAGTACCTGCTGCGGCCGCCGAAGGGTGTGCTGCTGTACGGGCCGCCCGGATGCGGCAAGACGCTGATCGCCAAGGCCGTCGCCAACTCGCTGGCCAAGAAGATGGCCGAGGTTCGCGGCGACGACTCGCGCGAGGCGAAGTCCTACTTCCTCAACATCAAGGGTCCCGAACTGCTCAATAAGTTCGTCGGCGAAACCGAACGCCACATCCGGCTGATCTTCCAGCGCGCCCGCGAGAAGGCGTCGGAAGGCACACCGGTGATCGTGTTCTTCGACGAGATGGACTCGATCTTCCGCACCCGCGGTACCGGGGTTTCGTCTGACGTCGAGACCACGGTCGTGCCGCAGCTGCTGTCGGAGATCGACGGCGTCGAGGGGTTGGAGAACGTCATCGTGATCGGCGCGTCCAACCGCGAGGACATGATCGACCCGGCGATCCTGCGGCCGGGCCGGCTGGACGTCAAGATCAAGATCGAGCGGCCGGATGCCGAAGCGGCTCAGGACATCTTCAGCAAGTACCTCACCGAGAACCTGCCGGTGCACGCCGACGACCTCGCCGAGTTCGACGGCGACCGCACGGCTTGCATCCAGGCGATGATCGTCAAGGTCGTCGACCGGATGTACGCCGAGATCGACGACAACCGGTTCCTCGAAGTCACCTACGCCAACGGCGACAAAGAGGTCATGTACTTCAAGGACTTCAACTCCGGCGCGATGATCCAGAACGTCGTCGACCGGGCCAAGAAGTACGCGATCAAGTCGGTGTTGGAGACTGCGCAGCGCGGTCTGCGCATCCAGCACCTGCTCGACTCGATCGTCGACGAATTCGCCGAGAACGAGGACCTGCCCAACACCACGAATCCCGATGACTGGGCGCGGATCTCGGGCAAGAAGGGCGAGCGGATCGTCTACATCCGCACGCTGGTCACCGGCAAGAGCAGCAGCGCGTCCCGCGCCATCGACACCGAGTCGAACCTGGGCCAGTACCTGTAGATCAGGTCTGCAGCGAGTAGCTGTTCGCGAAGTCGTCCTGGGTGACCTGGGCGTCCTGCGTGGTGGTGTCTACCCGCAGCGGGCTGGTCAGCGTCCGCGATTCGTAGGCCCATCCGGCGGGAAGGTTGAGCCGGCTCGCGAGACCCGGCAAGTCCTCCAGGGACAGGGCGGCATCGACGGTCTGGCTCCAGGTCTGCATCACCCAGCGCCGACCGTCGGGGTCGACGAGTTCGAACACCGGCCGGCCGGCGTCAAACGTGAAGAGGGCCTTGCGGTTGACCCGGTTGACGGTGTACGGGGCGGGGTTCATCGACGACAGCTGAACCGTGGCTTGCCGGAGCATCTCGATGCCCCCGAAGCTCGTCTTCTCCTGCTCAGCACCGGGAGCCTTCTCGATGTGGCTCATCAGCCAGTAGCGGGGGCCGTTGAGCAGGACCATCGGGGCGTCGTTCTCACGGGCGATGGCCTCGGTGTCGAGCTTCGACCACAATTCCTGCGGGCAGTCGTTCAGCGGGAAGCTATTGAAGACGATGGCCTCGGGACCCGAGCCTCCGAAGTGCACGAGAAGCACTTCGCCGTAACGCTTCCCGAACACGTCGGCCGGGGGTGTAGGCACGTCGTTGGCGTCCACGGTCGTGAAGTTACCCCGACAGAAGCTCCGGCCGCAGCAACATGTGCGGCAACGCGTGGGCAAGCCACCGTTCGTATTGGTCCGGCGACCACCCCAGGTCCACGGTGAACATCGAATAGATGTAGGGCGACTGGATTGTCACCATCACGTCCGCGGCCCGAGCCTTGGTCAGGCCGCGTCGCAGCGCCGGGCCCAGTTGTGCGACCCACACCTCGCAGTCGGCACGAATCTCGTGGGTCAGCCTCATCCGCAGTTCTTCCAAGCCTGGGTCGGTGGCGGCCGCCTGCAACATCACCCGCATCAGCGGTACGACCCGTTCGTGCAGTGCGCGCACGAAGCGCGCAGCTGTCGCGAAGTACAGGTGGTGCTGCTTGCTCGACATGTCGGCCAGCACCGGCATCCGATCGGCCAACGAGGCCGCCTCGTAGTCGCCCACCACCGCCACGTCGATGGCGCGGGACAGCACGGCAGCCTTCGAGCCGTAGGTCGCGTAGACGGTCTGCGGGGAAACATCGGCCGCGGCAGCGATCTGGTCGATCGACGTCCCGCCGAAGCCCTGCTCGACGAACAACGCCGTCGCCGCGTCGACGATCCTGCGCTGACGCCCCTCTGCGTCGGCACGGCGGCGACTGTTGTCGTACGTGCGGCGGGAGTCCGCCCGACGAGTGGTTGACACGAGTATGCGTCCTTCCATATAGTTAACTTTATTGAATAGAGTTACATCTATCTAACCATACTACGGAGGTTGCCATGGCAACCCGTGTGATGGCAGGGCGTGCGGTTCCACCTGTTCCGTTGGTGAGACTGACTGAGCGCCTA